>NZ_JBSGFD010000354.1:0-4986 GCF_053603215.1 Kitasatospora sp. NPDC004240
CCGCCGTCGGCCCGCGGGCGCCGGGACGCCGGCGGCCGGGCGCGGCCGGGGGGCGGACGCCGCGGGGCCCCCGGTGGCCCCAAGAGCCCGCCCGGGCCCGGGTACGGCGGCGCCGGTGGCGCCGCTCGGCGGACGGCGTCTGGGCCCTGGCGGCTGGGTTCGGGTGCTCTGCTCCACCCGCCCAACGTACGGTCCGATCATCGCCACACTGTGTAATGGTCGCCCGGGAGCTTCTCCCGTGTCTCCGGACGGAGTACTGATGTGATCGTCCTCAAGTAGCCCCGGCGATCACCGAAAGGGCCCCTCACCCTGTCGGACGGCTTCGCCTTCGAGTGCCTCGACCACGTCCGGCCGGACATCCCGGCCGGCGCGCAGGACGAGTGCCGCGCCTTCCGGTCGGGGGTGCCGGGCATGGCCGAGCCGCCCGAGCCGTCGGTGCCGGCGGCGCTTCCGCTCCAGCGACCCGCCGGGCCACCGGCTGGAGTTCCTGGAGCCCGAGCGGGCCTGAGGGCCGTCCGGCCGGGCCTGCGGAGGCCTTCGAGGGCGCGGCGGGCGGGTGGGCCGCTGCCCGTAGACTGGGGGATCGGCCCGTACGGTGCCGACCCAACTCCTCCAAGCCCACGGGACTGCGCTTCATGTCGCTCACGATCGGAATCGTCGGCCTGCCGAACGTCGGCAAGTCGACCCTGTTCAACGCCCTGACCAAGAACGACGTGCTGGCGGCCAACTACCCGTTCGCCACCATCGAGCCGAACGTGGGCGTCGTCGGTGTGCCGGACGAGCGGCTGGCCAAGCTCGCCGAGATCTTCGGCTCGCAGCGGATCCTCCCGGCCACCGTGGACTTCGTCGACATCGCGGGCATCGTCCGCGGCGCCAGCGAGGGTGAGGGTCTGGGCAACAAGTTCCTCGCGAACATCCGCGAGTCGGACGCGATCTGCCAGGTCGTGCGCGCCTTCACCGACCCGGACGTGGTGCACGTGGACGGCAAGGTGTCGCCCAAGGACGACATCGAGACCATCCACACCGAGCTGATCCTGGCCGACCTGCAGACCGTCGAGAAGGTGCTGCCCCGCCTGCAGAAGGAGGCGCGCCTCAAGAAGGACACCGCCCCCGTGCTGGCCGCCGCCGAGGCCGCGCAGGCGATCCTGGAGACCGGCAAGACCCTCTTCGAGGCCGGCTTCGACACCGCCCCGATCCGCGAACTGCACCTGCTGACCGCCAAGCCCTTCCTCTACGTCTTCAACGTGGACGAGGACGAGCTGGCCGACGAGGACTTCAAGAACGCCCAGCGCGAGCTGGTCGCCCCCGCCGAGGCGATCTTCCTCAACGCCAAGATCGAGTCCGAGCTGATCGAGCTGGACGACGCCGAGGCCCTCGAACTCCTCCAGTCCATGGGCCAGGAGGAGCCCGGTCTGGCCACCCTCGCCCGGGTCGGCTTCGCCACCCTCGGCCTGCAGACCTACCTCACCGCAGGCCCCAAGGAGACCCGCGCCTGGACCATCAAGAAGGGCGCGACCGCCCCCGAGGCGGCCGGTGTGATCCACACCGACTTCCAGAAGGGCTTCATCAAGGCCGAGGTCATCTCCTTCGCCGACCTGGTCGAGACCGGCTCCATCGCCGAGGCCCGCTCCAAGGGCAAGGCCCGCATCGAGGGCAAGGAGTACGTCATGCAGGACGGCGACGTGGTGGAGTTCCGCTTCAACGTGTAGTCGCGCACTTACTGCACGTTGGGCGTTGAGTCAAACGCACAAGTCAGAAGGGGGTCGGGCTCTATCGAGTCCGACCCCTTCGTCGTCACCGTGCTGGATGGGTGCTGGATACTCTGACGTGTGGTCAGCGGCAATCAGGTGTCGTAAACGGTGGACCGGTGTCCCACGTGAACGACCCAGACCACCAGTTCTCCGTTGTCGATGGTGTAGACGACGCGGTAGTCGCCGACGCGCAGGCGGCGCCGTTCGGGCTGGGACACGAGTGCGGTGGTGTTGAAGCCGAGGGGGTCGGTCTCCAACTCGGTCAGCTTGGCCAGGATGCGCAGCGCCATGTCGCGGGGGATCTTCCGAAGCTCGGCCTGTGCCTCGGGGCGGAAGACGGTTCGGTACTCACTCACCGCGTGCCAGCGTCTCCCTCATGATGTCCTCGATCGGGATGCCGGGCGCGGGGTTCGCCATGCGCTCGTCGATGATCCGATTGATCTCGCGCTCTTCCCACTCCTGGTACTTGCGAAGTACCTCGATGGAGACGACGGCGGCGACTTCCTTGCCCCGGCGCGTGATCACTGTGGGCACGTCGTCGCGATCGGCGCGCTCCACGACCTCGGCGAGGTGGGCACGCACATCGCGGATGGACTCTATGGGCAGCGGCTGCGTCATGCGCCCAAGCGTACCGAGTGACTCATGTGTACACAACGCGTCCCCGGTACGGGCGACGGACTTCGTCGCGGTCGCGTGTGCTGGATGTGCTGGATGAACTTGCACCGTGCTGGGTCGGTGCTGGATGGGGGCTCCGGAAACCGTGTTTTCGCAGGTCGGAGCGCTGTGCTGAAGGTCCCGCTTCAACGTTTGATCGCTCAATCACCTTGAGCTGGATCGATCTGTCGAACGCGCAGGTCGAACGGGGCTCGCCTCTCCTGAGGCGAGCCCCGTTCTCCTTTCCGTGCTGACCTGGTGCTGACTTCTCGCCCCGCCGCCCTCTACCCGGTGGTACGTTATGTGGTACCAGTCCGGGAGGAGTTCAGTCGATGTCGATCACTGCCAGCGAGGCGCGCAAGGCTCTCTTCCCGTTGATCAAGAAGGTCAACGACGATCACGAGGCCATCGAGATCGTCTCCAAGCACGGGAACGCCGTACTCGTCTCGGCTGATGACTACGCAGCCCTGCGTGAAGGCTCCTACCTGTTGCGTTCGCCGGCGAACGCCCGCCGGCTGCTCAAGGCGTACGAGAATGCGCTTGGTGGCACAGGACTCTCCGAGCGGGAGCTCATCGACCCTGATGCGTCGGATGGCGAGAAGGGTGCCGCGTGAGGCTCGTCTTCGAGGAGGGCGGCTGGGAGGACTACACGTCCTGGCTCAAGAGCGACCGCAAGATGCTCGCCCGGATCAACAGGCTCATCGAGGACGTCCTGCGTGACCCGTTCACCGGGATCGGCAAGCCCGAGCCACTGAAGTACCACCTGCCCGGGGCCTGGTCGCGACGGATCGACGACGAGCATCGCCTCGTCTATCTGGTCACCGACCGGGAGATCATCATTCTGACGGCCCGCTACCACTACTGATTGCCGGTCAGGGCCGCGTCACCGTGCTGGTTCTGTGCTGACTTCGTCCTCCGAGGGGAGCGTTTCCGCAGGTCGCAGCTGCGTGATGGCAATTCCGCCTCAACGTCTGATCCTCGCCCGATCCTCCGCCGGAGGCCGTCCGTCCCCGTTCCCGTACGGGGTGGGCGGCCTCCGGCGTGCTCTGCCGTGCTCTGTCGCGGGTGGAACCGGAGGGCAGCCTCTCAGTTGTTCGATCTTGTTCGGCTCTTGATCGGCAGGCGTCATCTTCTGATTGACTGATGATCAAGTCGGCGGGGGCGTCAGGGCTTTCGTGGGCGGCGGCACGCGGGGGCGCGGGTCGCGGACGGACGCTGGGGGAGAGATGAGCGGTTCGAACAGGCCCGGGCTGAGCCGGCGGGTGCTGCTGGGGGCCACCGCGGCGGCGGGGGCCGGGGTGGTGCTGCCGGCCGGTGCGGCGGCCGCGGCACCGGAGGGGCACGGACGCCCGCTGGGGCAGGCGGACGTCGACGCCGCGGCCGCGCGGTTGGAGGCGGAGCTGATCGCGCTGCGGCGCCGGTTCCACGCCGACCCCGAGGTGGCGGGCGAGGAGGAGGGCACCGCCGCGGCGGTGGCGGAGCGGCTGCGGGCCGCAGGTCTCGAGGTGCACACGGGGATCGGCGGGCACGGCGTGGTCGCCGTGCTGCGGGGCGACCGGCCGGGCCGTACGGTGGCCTACCGCGCGGACATGGACGCCGTGCCGCAGGGCGGGTACGCCGACGGCGACGGGCCGGCCTCGCACGCCTGCGGGCACGACGTCCACACCACCGTCGGGGTCGGCGTCGCGCTGGTGCTCGCGGGCCTGCGGCGGCGGCTGCGCGGCACGGTGGTCTTCCTCTTCCAGCCCGGTGAGGAGAAGCTGCAGGGCGCCCGGGCGATGATCGCCGCCGGGGCGCTGACGAAGTACGGGACGGTCGAGGAGATCCACGCGCTGCACTGCGGCCCGTTCCCGGTCGGGCGGATCGCGGTGACGCCGGGCGTCGGGCTGCCGGGCCAGGACAACGGGAGCATCACGGTGACCGGCCCGGACGCGGCCGCGGCGGCCGGCCGGCTGGCCGCCGGGATCTCGGCGCTCAACACCGTCCCGTTCCCGACCGACGACGAGGCCCGGGAGCGGATGGTGCGGGACGTGCAGACGCCGGACGGGCCGCTGGCCCGGTTCGTGGTGACGCGCGCGCAGGTCCTCCCGCGCCCCGACACCGAGGGGCGGTCGGTCGTCCGGTTCACCTACCGGTGCTGGCCCGAGGAGCGCTACACGGAGGTGCGCGAGGGCATCCGGCGGCTGGTGCGGGCCGAGCCGGGCGCGGAGCTGACCTTCCAGGGCGATCCGTTCCCGGCGATGGTCTGCCCGGAGCGGGAGGCCGACGCGGCGGCCCGCCACCTGCGCCGGACGCTCGGGCGCGACTCGGTGACCACGCTGCACGCCGCGTTCCCGTACAACGGCGAGGACTTCGCGCTCTTCCTGGACGAGATCCCCGGTACCTACAGCTTCCTGGGCGTGCGCGCCCCCGGTGCCGGGATCAGGGAGGCCTTCCCGCACTACCTCGCGTTCGCCCCGGACGAGCGGGCCATCGGGGTCGGCGTCCGCGCGATGGCCGGCTGGCTGGCCGCCCGCGCCCGCGACTGACCGTCACCCCGGCGTCCGCGCCGGCCGTGCGCCCCCTGTACGGGAGGCGCACG
>NZ_JBSGFD010000355.1:0-4956 GCF_053603215.1 Kitasatospora sp. NPDC004240
CGCGGCCTCGGCGGCCAGCGGGGCGGTGGCCCGGTCGGCGGCCAGGGTCTGCTGGGCGGTGGCCATCGCGGTGAAGGCCTCCCGCAGCGGGGCGGCGGCCTCGATCAGCTTGGCGAGGTCCGGCGTGGTGCCGCCGGTCGGCTCCACGGTCGCCCAGAACCGCTCCAGCAGCGGCGTGAGGTACCCGGACTCCTGCTTGGCCAGCGGGGAGGAGGAGCTGTTGCCGGCCAGCGCGGTCACGGCGGCGAGCGCCGCGCCGCTGCCCTTGTCGGCCACGGCCGGCCCGGCGCTCGCGGTCGGCCCGGCCAGCGAGCGCAGCGCGGCCTGCCAGGACTCCTCGGGCCGGTAGCCGGCCGGGTTCCAGGCGAAGTCGCCGGCGGTGGCCAGCGCGATCCGGGACGCCACCGGCTGCTGCATCGCGCCGGTCAGCATCACCGCGGAGCGGGTGGCCACCTCGGGGTCGCGCCCGGTGTAGGCGCCGAGGAAGAGCCGGTCCGGGGTGGAGTCGTTGACCGGGTAGTTGTCCATGGTGACCAGCGGGTGCGCGTACAGCGCCCGGGTCTCGTCGGCCTGCGCCGAGGTGATCTTCTCCGGGATCACGCCGACCCCGCTCCAGGCCAGCTGCACCCGGGCCGGCAGCGCACCGGCCAGCGCCTGGCGGTACGGGGTCGCGCCCTGCTGGTGGTACTCGGTCGGCACCACCGACAGCGGCGCGAGGTCCGGGTGCTTGGCGATCAGGCGCTCCTGCACCTTGGTGATCAGCTCGGCCTGCGCCTTGGCGGCGGCGGCCGGCCCGGTGCCGTACCGCGACTTGTCGTCGCCGCAGTGCCACTCGTCGTAGCTGACGTCCAGGAACTGCAACTGGAAGGCGGTGAAGCCCAGTTGGCGCAGCCCGTCGAGCTTGGCGACCAGCGCGTCGGCGTCCTTGCCGGAGCTGTAGCAGAACGACTGCCCCGGGTCGATGGCGTAGCCCAGGGTGATGTGGTTGGTCCGCGCCCGCCCGGCCAGCGCGCGCAGGTCCGCGGCCCGGGCGGCCGGGTAGGCGTCGCGCCAGCGGGAGAGCCGGTACGGGTCGTCGCCGGGGGCGTAGAGGTAGAAGTTCTGCTTGCCGCGGCCCAGGAAGTCCAGCTGCTCCAGGCGCTGCGCCTGGGTCCACGGGGTGCCGTAGAACGCCTCGGCGGTCCCGCGCAGCGGCGCGCCGGTCGGCCAGTCGCGCAGGGTGATCCCGGGCAGGCCGAGGCCGGCCGTGGGGCTCTGGCCCTGCCCCGCCGGCACGGCGGCCAGCAGCTGGCGCAGGCTCTGCGCCGCGTAGAAGGTGCCCGTCGCGTCCGTCCCGGCCAGCACCACGACGCCGTACGTGCCGCCGTCGGAGGACGGCAGCTGACCCGCCGACAGCACGTAGCCGCCGGCCGGCAGCCCGCTCGGGGACGGCGCGGCGCTCCCGTCGCCGCCGGCCGCCACGGCCAGCTCGCGCAGCACCCGGTCGACCGTGCCGCCGGAGCCCTCGTCCGGCCCGCCGACGTACACCACCAGCGAGCCGGCGGCCGGTTCGGCCTCCGACTGCGGGGTCACCGTGGACGCCCCGGCGATGGTCAGCACCTCGCGCACCGCGTCCACCGCGCCGTTGTCCGCCTTGGGCGCGGTCACCAGCGTCACCGCCGCCGGGACGGTCACCGGCTTGCCGCCCACCTTCTGCTCCTGCGGGCGCGGGAACACCTGGGGGTCGCTCACGCTGCCCAGCGGGGTCTGCGGCGCGCTGCTCACCACGTCCGGGGAGCCCGCGTGCGGGTAGGCGTACGTGGGGGAGGCCGCCAGCAGCCCGCCGACCACGGCCGCGGCCGAGAGGGTCGCCGCCAGCTTGATGGCCCGCCGGCTCGGGGCGCCCGGCCGTGAGGCGGCCGCCCGCTCGGCCCGTACGGAGGCCAGCAGCGGGGGAGTTCCCTTGAGGTCCGCGATCAGCCGGTCCGCCGTCCGCGGCGCCAGCTGCCGGCACGTGCGCGCGGTGGCCCGCCGCGCCGCGAGCGCCGCCGGGTGCTGCAGCACCTCACGCAGCGCCGGGCTCTGCTCCAGTTGATGCCGCAACCGCCGCCCCGTGGCCTCGGACACTCGCGCCTGCACAGGAGCCTCCTCGCCAACCCTGGGAGCACATCGGCCCACAGCCCACCAGCTGGGTCTGCCGGTGTCAATGTCGTCGACGGGTATGCCGACTTTGTCCCCATTGGTCGCGACCCGCCGTCACCACCCCCGCCCACCCCGTCCATCGCCCCGTCACCACCCGCCCCGCCCGTGCCGCCCGCCCCCTTCCGCCAGCCCCTCCCGGCGGCCGCGCCACCCCTCGCCGCGCCCCCGGGCGCCCCGCGACCCCGCGCGTGTCGTGTCGCGCAGCGTCACGGGGCCGTCACCCGGGTAGGACTGTGGCTGTCCCCGTTGGGTGGTGCCGAGACTGCGCAGGAGCCGCGAGTGGCCGCTTACCTCGATCGTGATGGAGCCGGGAGCCGGGAAGAGGGGGTGCCGGCGCAGGACGCGTCGGTGGCACCGGCGGAACTGGTGGCGTTGGCACGGGCGTACGGGGTGGAGGGGACGTACGAGCCCGGCGCGCGGACGCTGGTGGCGGTGCTCGGGGCGATGGGGGTGGCGGCGGGGACGCCCGAGGCGGTCCGGGAGGCGCTGGAGCGTCACCGCACCGAGCACCGCGAGCGGCTGCTGCCCCCGTGCGTGGTGGTCCGGGCCGGGCGCCGCACCGCGCTGGACGTGCCGGGCGACGCACGGGTCGTCATCGCACTGGAGGACGGCGGCCGCTGGGAGCTGCCGCCCACCCGCTCCCACTGGCTGCCCGCGGACCTCCCGCTGGGCCGGCACCGGCTGCACGTGGCGGCCGGCGACCGCGAGCAGCGCGCGCACCTGATCGTGGCGCCCGAGACGCTGCCCGAACTGCCCGGCCGCAGCTGGGGCTTCCTCGCCCAGCTGTACAGCGTGCTGTCCGACCGCTCCTGGGGCATGGGCGACCTCGGCGACCTCACCGAGCTCGTCCAGTGGGCGGGCGCGGGCCTCGGCGCCGGCTTCGTGCAGATCAACCCGCTGCACGCCGCCCTGCCCGGCGCGCCCACCGACCCCTCCCCCTACCGCCCCTCCTCCCGCCGCTTCGCCGACCCGGTGCACCTGCGGATCGAGGCGGTGCCCGAGTACGGCGCGCTGACGGAGGAGCAGCGGGCCGAACTCGACGCGCTGGCGCAGAAGGCCGCCCGGCTGCGCGAGGAGGTGCTCGGCCACGACGGCCTGATCGACCGGGACGCCGTCTGGGCGCTCAAGCTCGCCGCCCTGGAGCTGCTGCACCGGGTGCCCCGCGGGGCCGGCCGGGAGGCCGCCTACCGGGCGTACCGCAGGGCCGAGGGCGGCTGGCTGGAGCGCCACGCCCGCTGGAACGCCCTCGCCGAGGTGCACGGCTCGGACTGGCACTCCTGGCCCCGGGGCCTGCGCCACCCCGACAGCCCGCACGTCACGCTGGCCGCCGAGTCGCTCGCCGGGCGGGTGGAGTTCCACCGCTGGCTGGCCTGGCTGGTGGACGAGCAGCTGCGCCAGGCCCAGCACGCGGCGCGCGCCGCCGGCATGCCGGTCGGCCTGATCCACGACCTCGCGGTCGGCGCGCACCCGGACGGCGCCGACGCCTGGGGCCTGCAGGACGTGCTCGCCACCGGCATCTCGGTCGGCGCCCCGCCGGACGCCTTCAACGCCCACGGCCAGGACTGGGGCCTGCCGCCCTGGCGCCCGGACGCCCTCGCCGCCGCCGGCTACGCCCCGTACGCGGAACTGCTGCGCTCGGCGGCCCGGCACGCCGGCGCGATCCGGATCGACCACGTGATGGGCCTGTTCCGGCTCTGGTGGGTCCCGGCCGGGCACGCCCCGACCGAGGGCGCGTACGTGCGCTACGACGCGGAGGCGATGCTCGGGGTGCTCGCCCTGGAGGCGCACCGGGCCGGTACCGCGGTCATCGGCGAGGACCTGGGCACGGTCGAGCCGGGTGTGCGGGAGCAGCTGGCCGCGCGGGGGATCCTCGGCACCTCGGTGCTCTGGTTCGAGCGGGACTGGGCGAACGGCGGCCGGATCCTCGCCCCCGGTCGCTGGCGGGCGAAGAGCCTGGCCACCCTGACCACCCACGACCTGCCCAGCACGGCGGCCCGGCTCTCCGGCGAGCACGTGGAGCTGCGGCACCGGCTGGGACTGCTGGCCCGTTCGCTGGGCGAGGAGCAGGACGGGGCGGCGGCCGAGCTGGCCGACTGGCGGGCCGAGCTGACCCGGCTGGGCCTGCTCGCGGACGGTGAGGAGCTGTCCGGGGCCGCGCTCCACCGCTTCCTGCTGGACACCCCGGCCGAGCTGGTCGGCGTCTGGCTGCCCGACCTGGTCGGCGACCCGCGCCCGCAGAACCTGCCCGGCACCTGGGACCAGTACCCGAACTGGCGGCTGCCGGTCGCGGACGGCGCGGGGAACCCGGTCACCCTGGACGCGATCGCCGCCGACCCGGCCGCCGCCGCCCTCGCCGGGGTGCTGCGCACGCCCGCGCCGGGGGCCGCCCGAAAGGCCGACCCCGCCGAGCGCCCCGAGGTAAGCGACGGGTAAGTTGGCGACGTGGACAAGAGGAACGCTTTGCGCGCCGGTGCGGTCACCGCGACGGCCACGCTGATGATGCTGATGTCGTCGCCCGCCATGGCCGTGACCCGGGACGACGGTGACCAACCGGGCGACACGCTGACCGTCGCCCAGACCCTGGGCCTGTTCGTGCTGCTGCCGATCGCGTCCTTCGTGATCATCGCCGCGCTCGCCGGCATCCCGTGGGGCAAGGACAAGCAGAAGTAGTCCCGGAGTACCACACACGCTCTGACACGACAGGGGCGGCGGACGTTCGACCCCGCCCGTCGGCGGCGTGCTGGAAGCGCTGCTCGATGTCGGGTTGTTCGGTGT
>NZ_JBSGFD010000356.1:0-4802 GCF_053603215.1 Kitasatospora sp. NPDC004240
GGGGCTGCCGGGGCCGAGGGCGCGCCCGCGGTGCGGGCCGACCGGCCGCGGCGGACGCGTTCGGTGGACGCGGGGTCGGTGAGCCAGGCGGCCGCGCCCGCTGCCGAGCCCGCTGCTGACGGACCCGCCGCACCGGAGGGGACCGCCGCCGCGACGCGGCCCGAGCGGGCCGCGCCCGCCCGGACCCGGTCCGCCGACGCGCCCTGGCACAAGCCGGTGCCGGCGCACGGAGCGGAGGAGTCCGGGGCCGCCAAGCTGGCGGACGAGAAGCGTGAGAAGTCGGCGGGTCCGACTTCCGGCGACGGGGCCGCCGTTCCCGAGGAGCCCGAGAAGGCCGCCCCCGAGACGGCGGCACCTGAGAAGACGGCCCCCGAGAGCACAGCCCCCGAGAAGACGGCCCCCGAGAACACGGACGGAGACGGCGCGTGAACCTGTTCGACACGTTGCTGCGCTGCGTCGCCACGCTCGTCGTCTTCCTGACCTTCCCGCTGATCATCGGCCAGACCGAGCACAAGGTCATGGCGCACATGCAGGGCCGCCTCGGGCCGATGTACGCCGGCGGCTTCCACGGTTGGGCCCAGCTGGTCGCGGACGGGGTGAAGTTCGCGCAGAAGGAGGACATCGTCCCGGCCGGCGCGGACCGCAAGGTCTTCCAGCTGGCCCCCGCCGTCTCCCTGCTGCCGTACCTGTTCGTGCTGCTGGCCATCCCGGTCGGCCCGGACAGCTTCGTCGGCCAGGCCGTGGACGCGGGCCTGTTCTTCGTGCTCGCCGTGATGGGCGTCGGCGTGATCGGCAAGCTGATGGCCGGCTGGGCCTCGGCGAACAAGTTCTCGCTGCTCGGCGGTCTGCGCACGGCCGCGCAGCTGATGTCGTACGAGCTGCCGATGGTGCTCGCGGCGGCCTCGGTCGCGATGGCGGCGGGGACCCTCTCGCTGCCCGGGATCGTGGACGCCTGGCAGTGGTACTGGCTGCCGTGGCAGATCATCGGCGCCTTCGTGTTCTTCACGGCCGGCCTCGCCGAGCTGCAGCGCCCGCCGTTCGACATGCCGATCGCCGACTCGGAGATCATCTTCGGCGCGTACACCGAGTACACGGGTCTGCGGTTCGCGCTGTTCCTGCTGTCCGAGTACGTCGGGATCCTGGTCGTCTCCGCGCTGACCGCGGTGCTGTTCCTGGGCGGCTGGCACGGGCCGCTGCCGGACGACCTGGGCTGGCTCTGGACGATCCTGAAGACCTTCGCGCTGGCCTTCGTGGTGATCTGGCTGCGGGTGACCTACCCGCGCCTGCGCGAGGACCAGCTGATGCGCTTCGCCTGGACCGTGCTGATCCCGCTGGCCCTCGTTCAGCTCGCCCTCACCGGCGTCATCAAGGTGGCGATCTCATGAGCTTCCCCGGAGCCGGCCTGGCCAAGGGCCTGGCCGTGACCCTGCGGACGATGACCAAGAAGAGCATCACCGCGCAGTACCCCGAGGTGCAGCCCGCCCTGCCGCCGCGCTCGCGCGGCGTGATCGGGCTGCTGGAGGAGAACTGCACGGTCTGCATGCTCTGCGCCCGAGAGTGCCCGGACTGGTGCATCTACATCGACTCCCACAAGGAGACGCTGCCGGCCGCCGACCCGAACGCCCGCGCCCGCACCCGCAACGTGCTGGACCGCTTCGCCATCGACTTCTCGCTCTGCATGTACTGCGGGATCTGCATCGAGGTGTGCCCGTTCGACGCGCTGTTCTGGTCGCCGGAGTTCGAGTACGCGGAGACCGACATCCTGGAGCTGACCCACGAGCGCGACAAGCTGCGCGAGTGGATGTGGACCGTGCCCGCGCCGCCGGCGCTGGACCCGGCCGCCGAGGAGCCCAAGGAGATCGCCACCGCGCGCAAGGCCGCGGAGAAGGCGGCCGCCACGGCTGCCGCTGCTGCCGCCGAGGCGTCGGCCTCGTCCGCCGAGGCGGGTGAGTCGGAGTGAGCGCGCTGCTCGCCGCCGGCTCGCTGGAGCCGGCCGCCCGTTCCTTCCTGTCCCCGACCGGGGTGGAGATCGTCTTCCTGCTGGTCGGCATCGCCGTGCTCGGCGCCGCCGTGATCTCGGTGACCACCAAGCAGCTGGTGCACGCCGCGCTCTGGCTGGTCGTCGCGCTCGGCGGGCTGGCCGTGGAGTTCCTGCTGCTCACCGCCGAGTTCATCGCCTGGGTACAGGTGCTGATCTACCTCGGCTCGGTGGTCGTGCTGGTGCTGTTCGGGCTGATGCTCACCAAGGCGCCGATCGGCCGCTCCCCGGACGCCGACTCCGGCAACCGCTGGGTCGCCCTGGTGGTCGCGCTGGCCTCGGGCGGCACCCTGGTGACCCTGGTCGTGGACGCCTTCCGGACCTCCTGGATCGACCTCGGCGCGGGCGGCGGCTCGGCCGCGGTGACCGGGGCCAGCCTGTTCCGCCACTGGGTGCTGCCCTTCGAGGCGCTGTCCGTCCTGCTGCTGGCCGCGCTGGTCGGCGCGATCGTGCTGTCGCGCGGCAACGGGCGGCGCGTCCCGCCGCCGCGCGCGGGCAGGCTGCGGGCGGGCCGCCCGGTCGGCTCCAACGGGACGGTCGCCGCGACGGCGCCCCGTCCGGCGGCGGCTCCCGAGGCCCCGGCTCCCGAGGCCCCCGCCGACACCACCCCTGCCGCGACGACCCCTGCGCAGGAGAGCTGATGCACCTCGCCTACCCCGTCGTCCTCGCCGCGCTGCTGTTCAGCGTCGGCGTGTACGGCGTGCTCGCCCGGCGCAACGTCGTCCTGGTGCTGATGTCCGTCGAGCTGATGCTCAACGCCGTCAACCTCAACCTCGTCGCCTTCGACGCCTGGCTGCGGGACTCCCTGCACGCCGGCCAGGCGCTCACCCTGTTCACCATCACCCTCGCCGCCGCCGAGATCGGCCTCGGGCTCGCGATCGTCCTGCTGCTGTTCCGGGCCCGGGGCACCGCGGACATCGACCGGGTCACCTCGCTCGGCGACCCGTCCGAGACCCTGGAGACGGACGGGACCACCGGAGCCGAGACCGGGCTGAAGGGCCAGGCCGTCGCATGAACCTCGCCCTGCCCGCCCTCGTCCCCGCCCTGCCCGCGCTCGGTGCCGCCGCCTCCCTGGCCACCGGCAAGCGCTTCCCGGGCCTGGCCCGGCCGCTGGCGATCGTGCCGGTGGCCGTCTCGGCCGTGCTCGCCCTGGTCGTCGCGATCCAGCTGGGCTCCGGCCAGACGCTGGACGCCGCCACCCGGCTCACCCCGACCGGCGGCCCCGGCATCTCGCTCTCCGTCTACCTGGACGGCTACAGCTCGCTGATCTCCGTCCTGGTCGGCCTGGTCGCCACCTGCGTGCAGGTCTACTCGACCGCCTACCTCAAGGACGACCCGCGCTACCCCTCGTACGCGGCGCTGGTCTCGCTGTTCACGGCGGCGATGTTCCTGGTCGTGTACTCGGGCGACCTGATCGTGCTGCTGGTCGGCTGGGAGGTCATGGGCGTCTGCTCGTACTTCCTGATCGGCCACCACTGGGAGACCGCCGACGCCCGCTCGGCCTCGCTCAAGGCGTTCCTGGTCACCAAGCTCGGTGACGTGCCGTTCCTGTTCGGCGTCTTCCTGCTCGGCGCCGACGCCGGGAGCTTCCGGATCGGCGACGTGCTGGACGCGGCCGGCGACGGACGGCTCTCGCACCCGACGCTGACCGCGCTGCTGCTGCTCGGCGGCGTGGCCGGCAAGAGCGCGCAGTTCCCGCTGCACACCTGGCTCCCGGACGCGATGGCCGGCCCGACCCCGGTCTCCGCGCTGATCCACGCCGCCACCATGGTCGCGGCCGGCATCTACCTGGTCGCCCGGCTGCTGCCGGTCTTCCTGCTGTCGAGCGCGGCGCTGGTCGTGCTCGCCGTGATGGCCGCCGTGACGATGGTCGGCTCGGCCCTCTGCGCACTCGCGCAGGACGACCTGAAGCGGGTGCTCGCCTACTCGACCGTCGGCCAGCTCGGCTACATGGCCGGCGCCCTGGCCAGCGGCGACCGCGAGGCCTCGGTCTTCCACCTGGTCAGCCACGGCGCCTTCAAGGCGCTGCTGTTCCTCGCCGCCGGTGTGGTCATCCACGCCGCGCACACCAACTCCATCTCCGTGATGTCCCGGATGCCCGGCCTGCGCAAGCGCGTGCCGGACGCCTACTGGACGATGGGCATCGCCCTGGTCGCCCTGATCGGACTGCCTCCCTTCTCCGGCTTCTTCAGCAAGGAGGCGGTGCTCACCGCCGCCGAGCACGCGGCGACCGGCGAGGCGCTGACCAACGGGGTCGGCCCGGCCTCCGCCGTCCCGCAGTCGGCGGGGTGGATCGTGCTGGTCTCCGCCGCGGTGACCGCGCTGCTCACCGCCGCGTACGCGGCCCGGATGTTCCTGATCGCGTTCCACAGCCCGGCCCCGGCCCCGGCCGCTGCCGCTGTCCAGGCCGCGGCGCCCGCAGCCGCGGTGGCCGGCACCGACCACGAGGCCGACGCGCCGTACTCGCCCGAGGTGGACGAGGCCGACCCGGCCACCGCGGAGCCGTCCGCGATGCGCTGGCCGCTGTGGGTGCTGGCGATCCCGACCATGGGCTTCGGCATCGCCGGCGTCCGCTCGGACTGGCTGCCCGCGCTGCTGGACGGCGGCTCGCTGCGCCCCTCGGCCGCCACCGCCGTGATCGGCACCGGCCTCGCCGTGGTCGGCGCGCTGCTGGCCATCCGCGTCCACGCCCTGAGCGTCGAGTCCCACCGGATGCTGGCCGCCGTGCTGATCGAGCAGGACCCGGCCCACGACCGGCTCACCG
>NZ_JBSGFD010000357.1:0-4766 GCF_053603215.1 Kitasatospora sp. NPDC004240
AGCGGGCCCTCCGGGCGCTTCGTTCTTCCGTGTTCCCAGCCTATCAGACGTTCTCCGTGCCGTTTCCGGCGCTTCGTTCATCCAATTCGCTGGTGCCTTCCGGGAGTTGATGTCCCGTCCGACGTTTCAAACTCTAGCCGATCCCCGCTCCGAGAAGCGAATCCGGCCGCAATCCATGGAAACGGGCACGCCGAATAAGGCCGGGCCGTGTTGCCGGAAAAGGCAAAGCAAGGCCCAACCCGAAACGGGAAGTGATGTTTCCAGGGATTGGCCGCCCCGGGACCGTCCGCGCCGATGCGTGTCCGGTGCTCCCTGCCGAGCGACTGGTCGACAGTACTCCTCTTTCGCGTCCGGAACAACTCACCCCGGCCCGGCCGCCCACGCCTGCCCACCGGCACGACCGGCCGGTCACCGCCGGGGCGGCCGGGCCGTGGCCCGCCGCGAGGACGCAGCCGCTCCGCGGCCACCTCGGCGACCGCGCCGGAATCGGCCGATCCGTGATGTGACTGCGCGTCATGGCGCGGGTACACCAGTGGACAGCCGCTGTGCAGGCGGCCCTACCCGGCACCGTCCCAGCCCGCCCACTCCGTGCTCACGCGTGGGGCCGGCTGGAGGAACGGTGTCCGCCCGGATGGCGAGGAGACAGCCGTGACCCATGACCGGCAGATGGAGAGGGACCAGCGGCGCGACACGCTCGACGCCCGGGACGGCACCACGCAGGACGCGCGGACGGTCATGCGTCTGCGTCTGGGCGTCGGCCTGATAGGCGTCCTCCTCCCGCTCGCGCTGCCACTGGGCAACTGGCTATTCGCCGAGTTCAGGGGCCTCGGCACGGCAGGCTTCTGGCCCGGCTCGATGAGCGGCTCGTACTACACCAGCACGCGGAACGTCTTCGTCGGCGGTCTGTGCGCACTCGGGGTGTTCCTGGTGTGCTACCGCTTCGACCGCCGCGACGACCGCTGGAGCACGGCGGCAGGCCTGTGCGCCCTCGGTGTGGCCCTGTTCCCGACCGCCCCGCGGAACGCGTCGGCCTTCCAGGCCGTGATCGGCGTGCTCCACCTCGTCCTCGCCGGACTGCTGCTGTTCGTCCTGGCGATGTTCTGCATCCGTTCCTTCCGTACTCCCCGCTTCGAGCGGAAGCCGTGGCTCGGCCGCGCCTATCTGACGGCCGGCGTGCTCATCCTGGTCCTCATCGGACTGGCCGTGGCCGCCGGGACCAGCGGTATCGGCAGGGACTGGCCGGTCCAGCCCCTGTACCTCTGCGAGTGGCTCTCCGTCTGGGCCTTCGGCGCCGCCTGGATCGCCGCCGCACTCGAACTCGCCTCCGACATCGACGCCTTCGCGCGCTCCCGCACACTCCTGCGACGGCCGCTCACCCGGCCCGCGCCGGCCGGCGCCGCCGGCCCGGTCGCCGAATCGCAGTGACACCGCCCGGGCGGGGGCGGGCGCCTGACCGTCAAGGCCCGGACCGACCCGGTGCCTTCTTCGCCGGCCTGGGCGCGGCACGACCTTCGGTGGCCGTGTGGGCCGGGCGGGCCCGCCCCGGCCGAGAGGGTACGGAGGCCTCCGCACCCCCTCGGCGAGGTGAGTCCCCGCTGCCGGAGGCCGACCGCTGAACCGGGTCCACGGCAACCGGGGGCGGGTGGGATCGTCGGCTCAGGCCGCCGCCGGGGCCTGCCCCCCGGGGAGGCGGAAGCCGTTGAAGAGGTCGTCCATCATGCGCAGCGACAGGCGGGCCGGAGTGGCACGGAGGGCGAGGTCGCGGGCCGCCGCCGCGAGCGGGTTGCGGAGGACTCCCAGGCGGCCGACCCGGCGGGCGCGGACGCGTACGGCCTCGGTGCGGTCGCGGCGGGCGGCCGTGTAGGCGGTGAGGGCGGCCGGGACGGCGTCCGGCGCCTCGCCGCCGTCCCCGGCGGGCAGCAGGTGGGCGAGGATCACCGCGTCCTCGATGGCCTGGCAGCCGCCCTGCCCGAGGTTGGGCGCCATGGCGTGGGCGGCGTCGCCGAGCCAGGCGATCCGGCCGTGGTGCAGGCGCGGGAGCGGGGCGGCCAGGTCGTGGAGGTCGTTCTGGAGGACATCAGCGGGATCGAGACGGCCGACGCGTTCCAGCAGGGCCGGAATCGGGTCGTGCCATGCGCCGAAGCGCAGGCGGAGTTCGGCACGCGGGTCGGCCGACCGGGTGCCGGCCGGGACGACCGCGGTGGCGTAGAGGTAGAACCGGCCGTCGGAGAGCGGGGTCACGCCGAACCGCTCGCCCCGGCCCCAGGTCTCGCTCATGGCCGGTATCCGGAGGTCCGGCGCGTCCACGATGGTCCGCCAGGCGGTCTCGCCGATGTAGTGCAGGCCCGGGTGGGTGGGGAAGCACGCGCGCCGTAGCGGGCTGTGGATGCCGTCGGCGGCGACGACCAGGTCGGCGGGGAGGTCCTCGCCGGCGGCCGTACGGACGGTCGGGTGGCCCGCGGCGTCGTCGACCGCGGTCACGGCGGTGCCGTAGCGCAGGACCTCCGGCGGCAGGACGGCGGCCAGCGCCGCGGTGAGGGCGGGGCGTGGGACGGCGATCGGGGCCGTGCCGTAGCGGGCCGCCATCTCGGCGGTGGCGGCCCGGGTGAGCCACAGACCGTCCGAGCGGCGCAGGCCCATCGTCGTGGGGACGGCGTCCCCGGCGACGCGGGCGGCGTCGATGCCGACGGTCGCGAGCGCGCGCCGCGCGTTGGGGGCGAGGCCGATGCCGGCACCGGTGGTGGGGGGCTCGGGGGCACGTTCGCAGACGGTGACCCGCCAGCGGCGGCGGCGCAGTGCGATGGCGGCCGTGAGACCGCCGATTCCGGCCCCCACCACCACGGCGTGGCGTTTCGGCATGCCGTCCCTCCCCCTCCGGTCCGGGCACTCTACGCCTGCTCCGCCGCCCCCGACGAGCCCGGACGGTACCGTCTCTCCCACGGCCTGCCGGACCGGCCGCCGTCCGACCGGCCTCCGCGACTCACCGGGGGTGCACGGCCTGACCACGGGAGGCCACCGCCGGCTGTTCCCTCGCATGGGCCCGGCCGAGCCGTCATCCGTCTTCGCGTCGGCGGTTCGGCGGCCGGGTCGAGAGGTCGGGCCGAACCGGCTGCCTCGCGCCGCCTTCGGTGGGGTCGCCACGGTCGGCGGTCGATGGCGTGATACCGACCGGCCCCCTTGTCGGCGCCCATCGCCTCCGTAACATGACCGGATGTCGGATTCGGTCGGGTAAGGAGGATCCCGCTGGAGCTGCACTTCAGCATGCTCGGATCGCTCAAGGCCCGGCGCGGCGATCGCGAGCTGCGGCTGAACCGGGCCCGGGACCGCGCGGTGCTCGCCGTCCTGCTCGCCCACGCCGGGCGGCCGGTGCCCGTGGCGGAGATCATCGACGGCGTCTGGGGCGAGGAGGCGGACGGGGCGCCGGACCGGGCCAGGGGGCTGCCCGCCACCATGTACCGGCTGCGCACCACCCTGGCCGGCGGGGACGGCGCCATCGAGGGCGGCCAGGTCCTGCGGCACGTCGGCAAGGCGTACCGGCTGGAGGCGGACCCGGCGAACATCGACCGTGCGGTGTTCCTCGCCGAGCTCGCCGCCGCCACCGCCGCCCGTCGGAACCGGCAGCCCGAGCGGGCCCACGCCCTGCTCACGGCCGCGCTCGGCCGCTGGTCCGCGCCGGTGGCCCTGGACGGCGTGCCGGGCCCGTTCGCCGAGCACGACCGCCGGATGCTGGCCGGGCGCAGGGACGAGGCCCGGCTGGCCCGACTCGAACTCGACGTCGAACTCGAACTGGCCCTCGCCGCGGAGCCCGGGCCGGAGCCGGCCACCGTCGTCCCCCACGCGCTCGCGCTGGCCCGGGCCGGCCGCACCGAGCAGGCCCTCGCCCTGCTCGCCGGCTCCGCCCCCGGCGGCGAGGCGGCGGCTCTGGCGGCACGCATCCGTGGCCGGTCCCCGGACCTCGCGAGCTGGACGCCCTGGGCCTCCCGGACCGCCCCCCGGCCGGTCCGCCGACCGTTCCAACTCCCGTCCGATATAGCCGACTTCACCGGCCGGGCGGATCTGGTGACCGAGGTCGCCGACGTTCTGGCCGCGCCGGGCCCTCACTGGGTCACCGTCACCGGGCCGTCCGGCTACGGCAAGAGCGCGCTCGCCGTCCACGCCGCCCACCGGCTCGCCCTCGGCTATCCGGACGGCCAGCTCCACGCAGCCTTGGGCGGGGCATCACCCGGCACGGACCCGGCGGCCGTCCTGGGCGGCTTCGTACGGGCCCTGGGCGTCGAGGAGCAGGCCGTCCCGCCGGGCCTCGCCGATCTGCGCGCGCTCTACCTCCGGCTGCTCGCCGGACGGCGCGTCCTGGTGCTGCTCGACGGCGCCGTCGGTGCCGAGCAGGTCCGCCCGCTGCTTCCGGCCGGGCCCGGCAGCGCGGCTCTCGTCACCGCCGCCGGACCGCTGCCCGGTGGCCACACCGTCACCGTCGGCCGGATGACCCCCGACGAGGGGATCGAGCTGTTGTCCCGCACCCTGGGCTCCTGGCGCCTGGCCCGGGAACCGGACGCGGCCCGGGCCCTGGCCGCCGCGTGCGACCATCAGCCGCGCGCCCTGCGCCGGGCCGCGAGCCGTTTGGTGGGCCGTCCCGCCTGGCCGATCTCCGCCCTCCTTTCGAACACTCCCGAATAAGACCGACCGGCAATAGGGGTGCGGCGTCGCGGGCCGATGGCTGTCGCCCGGACGGTTTCTCCTCGGTCACCAGGGCTCCGCCATGGCTCCTT
>NZ_JBSGFD010000358.1:0-4734 GCF_053603215.1 Kitasatospora sp. NPDC004240
AGCCGACATCCGTGACTGGATCGCCACCTGGAACACCGACCCAAAGCCCTACGTCTGGACCAAGACCGCCGACGAGATCCTCGAACGCCTCGCCGAATATCTGAAGCGAATTCCAGACTCAGGACACTAGGGCCGGTACGGCAGCTGCGGCACCTCGAAGCAGGTGTCGGTCATGGACGGCACCTGGGTGACCCAGCCGCCCCGGCCGTCCCCGGCGGCGTCCTCCCAGCGGGCGGCGTTGAGGCAGACCCGGGCGGGGCCGCCGGGCGGGGGCGTCGGGACGAAGTCGGCGGGCAGCAGCAGCCCGTGCGCGTCGTACGGCTCGGGGCGGTTCATGAAGCGCTCGACGCAGACGCGGGTCAGCTCGGCGCCGCAGGAGTCCATCGCGTCGGTGAGCCACTGGGCGCCGGCCCAGCCCTCCAGCTCCCAGGCGGACAGCAGCGGCGCCCGGTCGGGGTACCAGCGGGCCATCGCCTCGCGGAACGCGCGCACCGCCGGGTACCGGTCACCGTCCTCGTAGTTGAGGCTGGAGGAGGTCGCCCAGAGCACGTCGCGGCAGCGCGGCGAGCCCTGGTAGTCGGTCCGCACGGTCTCGGACCAGTTCTGCACGTTGGTCACCTTGGCGGTCACCTGGACGCTGGCCTCGTCCAGGGCCCGGCACAGGGCGGCGTTGCCCCGGGTGTCCATCGCGTCGAAGAGCAGCTGGGAGCCGTCGGCGTGGACGGCGGCGGCCACCGCCTGGAAGTTGGGCAGCGCGAAGTCGACGGTCTGGGTCAGCACCCGGTAGCCCTCCGCCTCCAGGCCCTCCCGCAGCTGGGCGGCGTAGCGGGCCGAGTCGGCCTGGTTGTAGGCGACCACGGCGGCGCTGGTGGCGCCCAGGCGCTCCTTGAAGAACCGGTACACCTCGGTGGTCTGGTAGAGCGTGCCGTTCCAGCCGACCGCGTGCCCGTCGCGCGGGGCGGCGCTGCCGTAGATGCCGTACAGGTGGGGCCAGCGGTCGTAGGCGGTGCCGATCGGCTGGCCGCCGACGTCGGGCACGCCCTTGCCGCTGACGTACCCGGCGCCGGCGTAGTCCAGCACGCTGCCGGAGACCAGGGCGAAGACCTGGTCGCGTTCGACCAGCCGGTGGACGCAGTCCTGGTTGCCGATGCCGCTGCCGCCGTCGTCGCAGGTCACCACCTTGACGGTGCGCCCGTGCAGGCCGCCCCGGTCGTTCAGGGACTGGAAGAAGGCCAGTGCGCCGTAGCGTGGGCCGCTGAACACCTCGCTGCCGACCGGGCTGGTCAGCGAGGTGACGATGCCGACCTTGACCTCGGTGGCGCCGACGCCGGTGTCACTGGCCCGGTTGCCGGGCTCGGCCGGGGCGGTGGCGCCCGTCGGGGCGGTGGGACGCGCGGTGAAGGCGGCCTGCGGCAGCCGGGTGCCGCAGGCCGGGACCGCCGCCAGCAGCAGGGCGGCGGCGGCGCTCCCGGCGCGGGTCAGCCGCATCGCGGGTCGGCCCGGGGGCCGTCGGTCGTCGTCCGGCGGTCGGGGCCGGCGGTCAGCTGCACCCGGGGATCGGGCTGGAGCCGCCCGCCTGGGCCAGCAGGCCGCAGAGGGTGGAGCGGGAGACCTTCCAGGTGCCGTCGTCGAGGACGGCCTGCCCGGTGGCGGCGGGTTCGACCACGTTGCCCTGGAGGGAGAGCGAGTAGGTGACGACCGCGTCGGTGGCCGAGCTGAAGGCCACGTCGGTGACGTCGGCCTGCACCTGGCCGACCCGGGGGTCCTGCGCGAAGCCCTCCAGGACCGGGGTCAGCTGGTCGCCGTTCTGGAGCAGCGCGGCCTTCTCCGTGATCGTGGTCTGCGGGGAGAAGAACTTCTCCCAGTTGGTGGTGACCTCCGCCGTGGCCGCCGCCACGTCCGCCGGCGCCGTGCCGGCGGCGGTCGCCGTCGCGGTGGCGGTCGGGGTGGCCGTGGCCGTCGCCGCGGTGGTCGCCGCGGTCGGGGAGGGGGAGGCGGTGGACCCGTCGTCGTCCCCGCAGGCGGCCAGGGCGGCGACCAGCAGGACCGCGAGCAGCGCGCTCACGGACCACCGGACCGGGCCGCCCCTGCGGGCGCCACTCTGCGTCACGTCCATGGTGTACCTCTCGGTGCTCGTCGCCCGCGGTCGTCCCGAGGCGCTCCCGGATGCCGCTCCGGGCCGATTCTGGGAACGTCGCATTCGACACCATCAAGGCGGATCCATGGACGAAGCGCAATCCGGGGACGAAAGCACCCGTACCGCCACCCAGGGGACCGGGCGCGCCGCCCGGGCCGCCCGGGAGTGGCTCGGCTGGATCGTGCTGGCCGCCGGGGCGGTCCTGTGCGTGCTCGGCTGGTACGGGATCTCGGGTGAGCGCTACGTCGAGCAGCAGCTGCCGTTCCTGGCCTCCGCCACCGTCCCGGGCGCGGCCCTGATCGTGGCGGGCGCCGTACTGGCCGCGCCGCTCCGGGCACCGGGCCGCCGGGAGGAGCTGACGGACCACCGGGTGGCGCGGCTGTACGCCCTGCTGGTCGAGCCGGAGCCGGGGGCGCCCCGCGCCGGGGCCCCACCGCCCCCGCCGGCGGGCGGCCCGCTGGCCGTGCCGGCGGGCACCGTGTACCACCGCCCCGGCTGCGCGCTGATCGCCGGCCGCCCGGCGGCCGCGCCGGTCGACGCGGCGGCCGTACGGGAGCGCGGGCTCACCCCGTGCCGGCTCTGCGACCCGCCGGAGCCGGGGGCCGGACCACCCGGGGAGCCGGCACCGGGGCCGCCGGGGCCTTCCCCGGGGCTGACGGGGCCTGCGCCGGAGCCGGGCGGATGAGCGGCTCCTCGTCCCTCGACCTCACCGTCGACCTGGCGCTCGCGGGGCTCACCGTCGGCGGCGCCGCCGCGCTCAGCGGCATCGGCCTGGTGGTCTGCCACCGGGCCACCGGCGTGCTCAACCTGGCCCAGGGCGCCCAGGCGATGATCGTCGCCTACCTGCTGCGCGAACTGGTCGTCGTCCGGGGCTGGCCGGTCTGGCCCGCCGTCGCCTGCTGCCTGCTGGTCGCCGCCCCCGCCCTCGGCGTGCTGCTGGACCTGCTGGTCTACCGGCCGCTGCAACGGCGCGGCGCCGGGTCGACCGAGAGCATGGTGGCCGGCATCGGGGTGTTCGTGCTGCTGATCGGCGCGGCCGTGCTGGTCTGGGGATCCGCCCCGCTGGCCGGCGCGCCCTCCCCGTTCGGCGGCGAGCCGATCGGGTTGCCCGGCGGGCACACGCTGCGGCCGGACACCGTGGCGCAGCTGGTCGCGATCCTGGTGCTGTCGCTCACCGTGGCCGCGACGACCCGCTACACCCGCTTCGGCCTCTGGCTGCGCGCGGTGGTCGACGACCGGCGGCTGGCCACCCTGGCCGGGGTCGACGCCGACCGGGTGGCGGCGGCCGGCTGGGCGTTCGGCTCGTTCGCCGCCGGGCTGGTCGGGGTCGCGCTGGCGCCGTACCTGCTGCTCGACCCGTACGGGCTGCCGCTGCTGGTGATGGAGACCATGGCGGTCGCGGTGGCGGCGGGGCTGCGCAGCATCCCGGTGGCGGTGGTGACGGGTCTGGGGCTGGGGATCGTCCAGAGCGAGCTGACCCGGGTACGCCCGTCCGGGCAGCTGCTGCCGCTGGTCCAGGCCGTACAGGCGAACCTCTTCGTGATCGCGCTGCTGGTCGCCGCGCTGGCCGCCGGCACCCGGCTGGGCGACGGCGGCGCCCCGCTGCCGGCCCGGCCGCCCGGGGGCGGCGCCGGACGGACGGCGGCGATCGTCTGCGCGGTGCTGCTCCTGCTGCCGCTGGGCTTCCGCCAGGACGACCTGCGGGGCGCGCTGATGGTGCCCGCGCTCGCCCTGGTGCTGCTGTCCGTGGTGGTGGTGACCGGCTACGGCGGGCAGGTCTCGCTCGGCCAGGCCGGGTACGCGGGGATGGGCGCGCTCGGCACCGCGCTGCTGATGTCCGGCCGGGTGCCGGGGATCCCGGCGCTGCCCGCGGCGGCGGCGCTGCTGCTCGCCGTGCTCGCCACCGCGCCGCTCGGACTGCTCACCGGCTGGCCGGCGATCCGCCGCCGGGGGCTGGCGCTGGCCCTGGTGACGCTCGCGGTGGGCACCGCGATGAGCCGCTTCGTCTTCCAGCAGCCGTACGCGACCACCGGGCTGACCCTGGACCGGCCGGCCTTCCTGGACGGCGACCGCGCCTACTACCTCGCCGAGCTGGTGCTGCTGGCGGCCGGCCTGCTGGTCGTCCGGGCACTGCACCGGGGGCGGCTCGGCCGGGCGCTCACCGCGATGCGCGACCACGAGGCGGGCGCGGTCGCGGCGGGGGTGGACGTACCCGGGCTGAAGCTCTTCGCCTTCGTGGCCGGCGCCGCGCTGGCCGCGCTCGGCGGGGCCCTGCTGGGCCTCGCCGGACGGGCCTTCGACGCGGCCTCCTTCGACCCGGTGCGCGGGCTGCTGTGGTTCGCGGCGGTGGTCGTGGCCGGGGCGGACTCCGCGGTCGGCGCGGTCCTGGCCGCCGCCCTGATCATCGGCCTGGACGCGGGCACCACGGCCGGCGTCTCGGCGGTCGCGGTCGGCGTCCTGGCCGCGGCGATCGGCCGCCTCCCCGGTGGCCTCGCCGCCCTGCCCGGCCACCTCCGCGCGGGGAGCACCGGGGACTCGGCGCCCGGGTAGCGGAACCCGACGTCGCGCAGCTCCAGGTTGCCCCGGTCGAGCAGTTC
>NZ_JBSGFD010000359.1:0-4708 GCF_053603215.1 Kitasatospora sp. NPDC004240
GGCGGGGCGGGGCGGGGTGCGCCGCGCCGGCGGGTGCGGCCGGGCGGACGGGTACGGCGGGGCGGACGGTGCCGGGCGGGCCACGCGGGTGGGCACCGGTTTGGGGGCGGTCCGGGGCCCCTGGTAACGTGGGCCGCTGCACCTGGCCCTCGGCATGCCCTCTCAGCAGGTCCGGCGGCCGCGCGGTGCAGCCCGAACCATCGATTCACACAGACTGAGGCTCTTTCGTGGCGAACATCAAGTCCCAGATCAAGCGCAACAAGACCAACGAGAAGGCGCGCCTGCGCAACAAGGCCGTCAAGTCCTCGCTGAAGACCGCTCTGCGCAAGGCCCGCGAGGCCGCTGCCGCCGGTGAGACCGAGAAGGCCGTCGTGCTGGCGCGCGCCGCCTCCAAGGCGCTCGACAAGGCCGTGAGCAAGGGCGTCATCCACGCCAACCAGGCCGCCAACAAGAAGTCGGCCATCACCAAGCACGTCACCGCCGCCCAGGCCTGACACCGCAGGGGCGCCTGAGCGCCCCGACCCGCCCCGGGCCGAACCGGCCCTCTACCCGGACTCCCGGGGCGCAGCAACGAATTCGCACCGCACGCGGCCTGCGTTCGCCACGCGGGTGCGGTGCACAGAGCAGTGCGGCAGGCGCCGCAGCGGGCCCCTTCCCCAGGGGCGGCTGCGGCGCCTGTCGCGTTCCCGCCCGCCGTTCCGGGGAACCGGGCCTACCGCTATGGTCGTCGGACCGACGGGGATCATCGTAGGTACGGATTTCAGGGGGGACGAGTATGGCGACACCACCGCCGCCGCAGAGCGGTCAGGGGTTCGGCAACTTCCCGCAGCAACAGCAGCAGGCTCCGCAGCCGCCGGCCGGCGGAGCCCAGGGCTTCGGGCCGCCGCCGGGTCTGCCCGCCGCCCCCGGACTGCCCGCGTCACCCGGGCTGCCCGCCTCGCCGGGCCTGCCCTCCCCCGGCGTCGCGCAGACCCTGGGCACCCCCGCGGTCCCGCCGCCGGGCGCGGGGGGCGCCCCCCGCGGCGGGAACCTGCGCCGCAACGCCGTCTGGGCCTTCGTCGGCGCCCTGCTCGCCTCGGCCGGCTGGGCCACCGCGGTCGCCACCGTGCCCTCGCTGGTCAGCAAGGGCGACAACGGCACCGCGCCGCTGAGCGTGCGCAACTACAAGGTCGTCGACGACCTGTGCACGGTGGCCAAGCTGGGCAAGCTCAGCCAGATCTACACCACCCCGGACGACACCCCGTACCACAACACCACCAAGCACGAGTCGCTCGACAGCATGTACTGCTCGGTGCAGATCAAGCGCAGCGGGGCCGGCTCCGCCGACTACGCCTCGGTCTACTCCCGCGCCGAACTGCACAAGGCGGTCAACTCCACCCCCGAGTTCACCGCGGCCAAGTCGGCGCTCCAGCAACAGAAGTACCAGATCACCGAGGTGCCGGGACTCGGTGACGAGGCCTACCTCGCGTACCGGGACGACCCCAGCAAGTCGACCAAGGGCTGGCACAACGTCTCGCACGAGCTGGAGGTCCGCGACGGCGCCCTGACGTTCTACCTCTCCTGGTCCGACAGCTACGAGGAGGGCAAGAGCTCGGTGCCGGACCGCGACAAGATCAAGGACGCCCTGCTCGCGGACGGCCGGGAGATCCTCAAGGGCATCGGCGGTAACGGCTGAGCCTCCCGGCGTCGGCCGCACCCGCGCCCGCCCCACGCCCGTCCGTGCGCGAGTACGGGCGGGCGTCGGCGTCCGTACCGACGCGGGCCGGTGCGGCTGGCGGCGGTGCGGCGTGGGCCGGTGCGGTGCGGGCCCGTGCGGCGGATGTCAGTACGGGCGGGCGCCGGCCCGGGAGGCGCGGGCCACCGCGACCACCGCCCGCTCCAGGGCGTAGGCGGGATCGTCCGAACCGCCCTTGACCGCGGCGTCGGCCTGGGCGATGGCGGTCAGGGCGGCGGCCACGCCGTCGCCCGTCCAGCCGCGCATCTGCTGACGGACCCGGTCGACCTTCCACGGCGGCATGCCCAGCTCGCGCGCCAGGTCGGCCGGGCGCATGTTCCGACCGGTGGTCGCCAGCCGCCCGATGCTGCGGACCCCGGAGGCCAGCGCGTACGTGATGCCGGTGGGCGGCTGCCCGACCGCCAGCGCCCACCGCAGGCGCTCCAGCGCCTCGGCGGCCCGGCCGGTGACCGCCAGGTCGGCGACCTCGAAGCCGGTCGCCTCGGCGCGGCCGCTGTAGTAGCGGGCGACCACCGTGTCGTCGATGGCACCCTCGACGTCGGAGGTCAACTGGCTGCATGCGGCGGCCAGTTCGCGCAGGTCGCTGCCGAGCGCGTCCAGCAGCGCCTGGCAGGCCTCCGGGGTCGCCGAGCGCCCGAGCGTGCGGAACTCGCCCTTGACGAAGGCCAGCCGTTCGCTCGCCTTGGCCAGCTTGGCGCAGGCGACCTCCCGCCCGCCGGCCTTCCGCCCGGCGTCCAGCAGGCCCTTGCCCTTGGCGCCGCCGGCGTGCACCAGCACCATGATCACTTCTTCGGCCGGGGCCTCGATGTACGCCTTGACCTCCTTCACGGAGTCGGCGGAGAGGTCCTGGGCGGCCCGGACCACGATGACCTTGCGCTCGGCGAACAGCGAGGGCGTGGTCAGCTCGGCGAGCGCCCCGGGCTGGAGGGCACCGGGCGCGAGGTCGCGCACATCGGTGTCGGGGTCCGCCGCCCTGGCCGCCGCCACCACCTGGGCGACCGCGCGGTCGAGCAGCAGCTCCTCCTGACCGACCGCGAGGGTCAGCGGGGCGAGCAGGTCGTCGGGTGCACTCTTCCTGGCCATCGCGTACCAGCATCCCACGGTCCACGGACACCCCCGGCCCGGCGAGCACCGGTCCCCACGAACACCCCGGCCCGCAGGCGCCCCGCCTCACGGGCGCCCGACCCCGTGGACGGCCGGGCGGGAGGCGGTCGCGAGAATGGGCGCGTGACTGATTCACCCGACACCGACTTCGACCCCCAGGCCCGGCAGCTGCTGGTCCTGCCCGACCGGGACGCCGCCGACGAGGCCGCGGAGGAACTGAGTGCGCGCCACCCCGGCCTCGGCGAGCTGGAGATCGTCCGGGACGCCCTGGCCGGCGAGGACGACGCCGAGGACGCGCAGTGGCTGGTGGTCCTGGAGCCTCCCGAGGACGGCTGGACGGCCGGACGGCTGAGCGAACTGGACGCCGTCGCGGCCGAGTACGAGGGCTGGCGCGAGGAGGGCTGAGCCCGTCCGGCCGGCCGGAAAGGCGGACGGGCGGGATCGCCCCGATGAGGCCGGCCCGGCGGGGCCGGCCCCGTCAGTCACCGGCCGGGCGGGTGACGGCGCCGAGGGTGGCCGGATCGTCGCCGAGGACGGCGATGTCACCCGACCGGTCCGTGCGCAGAACGGTGGCCCCGAGCGCCCGGAGCCGGTCGACCGTCCGGGGCGAGGGGTGGCCGTACGGGTTGTCCCGCCCGCAGGAGATCAGCGCCAGCCGGGGGTTGAGCGCGGCCGCCAGCGCCCAGTCCTGGTGGGCCGAGCCGTGGTGCGCCACCTTGAGCACATCGACCCGGGTCCGCCCGGCGCGGGCGAGCAGGGCGGCCTGGGCGGGTGGCTCCAGGTCGCCCAGCAGGGCCAGCCGCAGCCCCTCGCCCACGGTGACGAGCAGCGCCACGCTCGCGTTGTTCGCCCCCGGCGCGGCGGCACCGGCGGAGGAGTCCGGCCAGAGCACCTCCCAGCTGACCCCGGGACCGGCCGTGCGGCGCTCACCCAGCCCGGCCCGCAGCAGGGGCACCCCGGCGGCGGCCGCCCAGGCCCGGACCCGGCCCGCCTCTCCCGGCGGGTCGTCGAGGGGGCTGCCCTGGATCGCCCCGACCCGGCGCCCTCGCAGCACCCCGGGCACCCCCTCCGCGTGATCCGCGTGGAAGTGGGTGACCAGCAGCAGCGGGACGGTGGTGACCCCGAGGCCGCGCAGGCAGCGGTCGGCCGCCGCCGGATCCGGTCCGGCGTCGATCACCACGGCGCTGCCGCCCGCGCCCGGGCCGTCCGGCTCCTCGCCGTCCGCCGTGACCGGCAGCACCAGCATGTCGCCCTGGCCCACGTCGCACATCACCAGCCGCCAGCCCGGGGGCGGCCAACCGGTGGCCAGCTTGGTGAGCGAGGGTGGCCGGAGCAGGACGGCGAGCAGGGCACCGGTGAGCGCGCCCGCCGTGAGCACCGACCGCAGCCGCGGCCACCCCGGCCGTGCCGGCCACCGCAGCCACGGCAGCCGCCGCGACCACCGCGAGCGTCGTGGCGGGCCGGTCGCCCCGGCGCGTCCCGGCAGCAGCAGCGGCGCCGCCCAGCACGCCGCCACCGTGGCGAGCGCGAGCGTGACCGTTCCGAGCGGGCCGTCCGGCCAGGACAGCCGCGCCCCGGGCAGGCTCGCCCCGGCGCGGGCGACCGCCGCCAGCCAGCCCACCGGCACAGCGGCGGCCTCGGCGAGCACCCGGGCCAGTGCCGGTGACAGCGGCTCGACGGCCAGGACCGCGAAGCCGAGCAGGGTCGCCGGTGCCACGGCCAGCTCGGCGAGCAGGTTGCAGGGGACGGCGACCAGGCTCACATGGGACGACAGCAGCACGGTGACGGGCGCGCAGAGCGCCTGGGCCGCCCTCTACCTGACCCCCTCCGCGGTCTCCCAGCAGCTGGCCGCGCTGGAGCAGGAGACCG
>NZ_JBSGFD010000360.1:0-4601 GCF_053603215.1 Kitasatospora sp. NPDC004240
CGGGGCGGCCTCCGCGACGGGGGCGGCCGGAGCGGCCTCGGCGGCCGGGGCCTCGGCGGCGACCGGGGCGCCGGAGCCGTCGTCGATGATCGCCAGCTGGGCGCCGACCTCGACGGTCTCGTCCTCGCCGACCTTGATCGAGGCCAGGATGCCCGAGGCCGGGGCCGGGATCTCGGTGTCGACCTTGTCGGTGGAGACCTCGAGCAGCGGCTCGTCGACCTCGACACGCTCACCCTCGGCCTTCAGCCAACGGGTGACGGTGCCCTCGGAAACGCTCTCGCCCAGCGCGGGCAGTGTTACTGAGACCGCCATGGTTTCAGCGACTCCTATCAAGTCTTGCGTACAGGAACGGGGGGAATGCGGGCGGGATCGGGCGCGATCAGTCGTGCGCGTGCAGGGCCTTGCCGGCCAGCGCCAGGTGCGCCTCGCCGAGGGCCTCGGACTGCGACGGGTGCGCGTGGATCAGCTGCGCGACCTCGGCCGGCAGGGCCTCCCAGTTGTAGATGAGCTGGGCCTCGCCGACCTGCTCGCCCATGCGCGCGCCGACCATGTGGACGCCGACCACGGCGCCGTCCTTCACCTGGACCAGCTTGATCTCGCCGGCGGTCTTCAGGATCTTGCTCTTGCCGTTGCCGGCCAGGTTGTACTTGAGGGTGACGACCTTCTCCTTGCCGTACAGCTCGACGGCCTTGGCCTCGGTGAGGCCCACGGAGGCCACCTCGGGGTTGGAGTAGGTCACGCGCGGCACGCCGTCGTAGTCGATCGGCACGGCCTTGAGGCCGGCCAGGCGCTCGGCGACCAGGATGCCCTCGGCGAAGCCGACGTGGGCCAGCTGCAGGGTCGGGACGAGGTCGCCGACGGCCGAGATCGTCGGCACGTTGGTGCGCATGTACTCGTCGACGAGGACGTAGCCGCGGTCCATCGCGACGCCGTTCTCCTCGTAGCCCAGGCCGGCCGAGACCGGGCCGCGGCCGATGGCGACGAGCAGCAGGTCGGCGTCGATCTGCTTGCCGTTCTCGGTGGAGACGCGCACACCGGTCTCGGTGTACTCGACGCCGGAGAAGCGGGCCTTGAGCTCGAACTTGATGCCGCGCTTGCGGAAGGCGCGCTCCAGCAGCTTGGAGGAGTTCTCGTCCTCCAGCGGGGCCAGGTGCGGCAGGGCCTCGACGATGGTGACCTCGACGCCGAACGACTTCCAGACCGAGGCGAACTCGACGCCGATCACGCCGCCGCCGAGGATGACGGCCGACTTCGGGACGCGGTCGAGCTTGAGCGCGTGGTCCGAGGAGATCACGCGGTCGCCGTCGATGGTCAGGCCCGGCAGCGACTTCGGCACGGAGCCGGTCGCCAGGACGATGTGGCGGCCCTCGACGCGCTGGCCGTTGACGTCCACCGAGGTCGGGGAGGAGAGCTTGCCCTCGCCCTGGATGAAGGTGACCTTGCGGGAGGCCACCAGGCCCTGGAGCCCCTTGTACAGGCCGGCGATCACGTCGTCCTTGTACTTGTGGACGCCGTTGATGTCGATGCCCTGGAAGGTGGCCAGGACGCCGAACTCGGCGGCCTCCTTGGTCTCGTCCGCGATCTCGGCCGCGTGCAGCAGGGCCTTGGTCGGGATGCAGCCGCGGTGGAGGCAGGTGCCGCCCAGCTCACCCTTCTCGACCAGGGCGACGCTCAGACCCAGCTGAGCGGCGCGGAGCGCCGCGGCGTAACCGCCGCTTCCGCCTCCGAGAATGACTACGTCGAAAACGGTGCTGGCGTCGTTCGCCACGTCACGTCCTCCATGCAATGGGGTGGGTCGCCGGGCCGGTCGCGGTCCGGTTGTTCGGAAGCCTTTGTGGGGCGCCCAGTCGTGCCGGAAATACATCTTCGCACTTGTTCGCGGCGGCTGATGTCCGGGTCCGGCCCAGGGGTGGCCCACGGGGTGGTCACAGGGGTGGGAACACCCTGTACGCCAGGGTATTCCCGCAGCTCAGAGCGGGGTTGGCGACCCCCTCCGAGGCCTCACAGGGGGCTGTCGCCGCGGTGAGTTCCGCTTCGTGGAACAAAGTTTCGCCCGCAGCGAACAGGGGTGCGTCCGGCCCCTGGACGGCTACCGGCAGGTAACCGGGGGGCGGGACGCCGACGGGGCCCGGCGCGGGTGCGCCGGGCCCCGTCGCGGGGTCGCGTGATCAGGCCTTGGCGCCCGCGGCGGTCCGCTCCGCGAAGCGCACCAGCGTGCGCACCGCGCTGGCGGTGCCGCCCTTGGGGGTGTAGCCGTACGGCGCGCCCTCGTGGAACGCCGGGCCGGCGATGTCCAGGTGGGCCCAGTCGATGCCCTCGGCCACGAACTCCTTCAGGAACAGACCGGCCACCAGGCCGCCGCCCATCCGCTCGCCCATGTTGGCGAGGTCGGCGATGGTCGACTCGGTCATGCCCTTGCGCAGCTCGACCGGCAGCGGCATCGGCCAGGACTGCTCGCCGGTCTCGCCCGCGTACGCCACCAGCCGCTCGCGCAGCTCGTCGTCGTTGGCCATCACGCCGAAGGTGCGGGTGCCGAGCGCCAGCACCATCGCGCCGGTCAGCGTCGCCACGTCCACGATCACGTCCGGGTTCTCCTCGCCGGCCCGCACGATCGCGTCGGCCAGCACCAGGCGGCCCTCGGCGTCGGTGTTCAGCACCTCGACGGTCTTGCCGCCGTACATGCGCAGCACGTCGCCGGGGCGGGTGGCGCTGCCGGAGGGCATGTTCTCGGCCAGCGCCATCCAGGCGGTGACGTTGACCTGCAGGCCCAGGCGCTTGGCGGCGACCACGGCGGCGAACACCGCGGCGGCGCCGGCCATGTCGCACTTCATGGTCTCGTTGTGGCCGGCCGGCTTCAGCGAGATGCCGCCCGAGTCGTAGGTGATGCCCTTGCCGATGAACGCCAGGGTGGCCTTGGCCTTGGGGTGGGTGTACGCCACCTTCACCAGCCGGGGCGGGTTCTGCGAGCCGTTGCCGACGCCCAGGATGCCGCCGAAGCCGCCCTTGAGCAGCGCCTTCTCGTCCAGCACCTCGACCTTGAGGCCGTGCTCCTTGCCGGCGGCCTGGGCGATCGCGGCGAAGGACTTCGGGTTCAGGTCGTTCGGCGCTGCGTTGACCAGGTCGCGGGCGCGGTTCATCTCCTCGCCCACGGCCAGCGCGCGCTCCACGGCGGCCTTGGCGTCCTTGCTGCCCTTGCGGCCGGTCAGCAGGACCAGCTCGCCCACCGGCTCCTTGCCGCCGTTGGTCTTGTACGTGCCGAAGGAGTACGCGCCCAGCAGGCCGCCCAGCGCGAGCGCCTCGATCTCCTCGGCGCTCTCGCCCGGCAGCGCCAGCGCGGCCTTCTTGCTGCCGGCCAGGGTGCGGGCGGCGACACCGGCGGCGCGGCGCAGCGTCTCCGGCGCGAAGCCCTCGCCCTCGTTCTCGCCGAGGCCGACCGCGAGCACGAGCGCGGCCTTCACGCCCGCCGGGGCGGGGACCTTGACGGCCTCGCCCTCGGCACCGGTCGCGCCCAGGGTGGTGAGGACCTCGGCCAGCTTGCCGTCGAACGCCTCGCTCACGGTCTCGGAGCCGGGAGCCGGGACGATGCCCTTGGGCCCCTTCGCCACACCGATCACCAGGGCGTCCGCGCGCAGCGAGGCGGCGGAGGAGGTGCTCACAGACAATGCAGTCACGTAATGCGTCCTGTTCTATCGCGGTCCACGGCCGGCGGCGGCGCGGGTGCCGCACCGGCGCAACCCCCGGCTGCCGACTGCGGCCGGCCCGGCGCCTTGCGGCCGGGCCCGGGGCCCCTGGCTGTGTGCGCCCGCGAGGTCGCGGCGGCCGCACACACCAGGGGCCCCGGCTCCTCGACACGGGCGGCCGGACAGGACCTGCGACAGTGCAGGGCTGCGGTGCTCACCGGCATGGTAGTCCGCATGCTGGGATCACGCGCCGCCCGGTGGCCACCCGCCGTTCAGCCGGACAGCGCCAGGGTCACCAGGGCGCCGGTCGCCGCGGTCTCGGCGAGCGCCCCGAGCACGTCACCGGTCACCCCGTCCAGCCGTCGTACGCAGCGCCGCAGCAGCAGCCACGCGCAGCCGAGGCCCACCGCAACGGCCGCCGGGAGGCGCAGGACTGACCAGCCGTCGAACGCGCCGGCGGCGCCCAGGAGCAGCGCGGTCGCGGCCGAGACCGCGAACGCCCCGGCCGCCGGGACGGTGCCCGCGACCATCGCGCCGAGCCCGCCCGGCCGGGCCGCCGGCACCGACCGCAGACACCCCCAGGCGAGCGCGCAGCGCGCGGTGACCGCCGCGGCCACCACGGCGAGGGCGCCGCGCCCCGGGGAGACGGCGAACTGTCCGGCGAGCGCGGCGCTCTGCGCGAGCAGGACGAGGACCAGGGTGAGTACGCCGAACGGCCCGATGTCCGACTGCTTCATGATGCGCAGGGCGTCCTCCGCCGGCCGCCCGCTGCCGAGCCCGTCCGCGACGTCGGCGAGGCCGTCCAGGTGCAGCCCCCGGGTGAGCGCGGCCAGCGCGCCGACCGCGGCCACCGCGCCGAGCGCCCCGCCGGCCCGCCAGGCCACCAGCGCGCCGAGGCCGGCCGCGAACGCCCCGAGCACC
>NZ_JBSGFD010000361.1:0-4577 GCF_053603215.1 Kitasatospora sp. NPDC004240
ACGACCGCCTCCTCCCCGTACGCCGTCCGCACGATGACCCCGTCGAGGATCTCGGCGCGGAATCCCTCGGGGACCTCCAGTTCCTTCCACGCCTGAGGACGCGGCCCCCCACTCGCCCCCACCGCCGTGGCACGGAGCATCCGTGCCCGGAGCGGGCCCGCCCGGTGATCCGGGCGCCCCGCCGAGCCCCGATACGGAGACCACGCCATCATGCGTTCCCTTCCCGCCCGTCGCATCGCCGCCTCCGCCCTCGCCGCCGCCACCTCCGTCGTGGTGCTGGCCGGTCCGGCCCTCGCGCACGTGACCGTGCAGCCCGGCAACGCCCAGCAGGGCGGCTACACCGCGGTCGACTTCCGGGTCCCGAACGAGAGCGACACCGCCTCCACCGTGAAGCTGGAGGTCAACCTGCCGATGGACCACCCGCTGGCGTCCGTCCGCACCCTGCCCATGCCGGGCTGGACCGCCACCGTCGAGAAGGCCAAGATCGACAAGCCGATCAAGGTCCACGGCAACGACGTCAACGAGGCCGTCTCCAAGATCACCTGGACCGCCGACCCCGGCGTGAAGATCGCCCCCGGCCAGTTCCAGGAGTTCCGGGTCTCGCTCGGCCCGCTGCCCACCGACACCGAGGCGCTCACCTTCAAGGCGCTGCAGAGCTACGACAACGGCGACGTCGTGCGCTGGATCGACGAGGCCAAGGAGGGCCAGCCCGAGCCGGCCAAGCCCGCGCCCGTGCTGAAGCTCACCAAGGCCGCCGCCGGTGACGGCCACGGCGCCGCCCCCGCCCCCGCCGCGGGTGCCACCGCCAGCGCCTCCGCCGCCCCGGCCGGCAGCCACGACAGCCACGACGGCGGCGCCAAGACCGCCGCCGCCGACACCGCGTCGAGCGACTCCACCGCCCGTACCCTCGGCGTGGTCGGCATCGTGGTCGGCGTGGTCGGCGCCGCCCTCGGCTTCCTCGGCCTGCGCCGCAAGAACGCCTGACGCCCGTACGGGCGGGGCCGGGTCCCGGAGCGGACCCGGCCCCGCCCGGCCCCGGGACCGACCCCGCCGTGGGCCCGCCCCCAGCCCGCCCGCGGCCCACCCGTGACGACCCTCCCGCGCACGAACGGAACCCCATGCCCCGCACCCCCCGCGCCGCCCGCCTGGCCGGCGCCGCCGCCCTGGCCCTCGCCGCCGCGCTCACCCTCTCCGCCTGCGGCTCCGACGGCGGGGGCGCCACCACCGCCAAGGTCACCCGGCAGAAGAGCGAATCGCCGTACCAGGGCACCGCGCTCAGCAAGCACTTCGAGAAGCCCGACCTGCAGCTGACCGACACCTCCGGCCAGCCCTTCGACCTGCGCGCGAGGACGGCCGGCAAGGCCACCCTGCTCTTCTTCGGCTACACCAGCTGCCCCGACGTCTGCCCGACCACCATGGGCGACATCGGCGTGGCGATGTCCAAGCTCCCGGCCGAGGAGCGGCAGAAGCTCAACATCGTCTTCGTCTCCACCGACCCCCAGCGGGACACCCCCGCGGTGCTGCGCACCTGGCTCGACTCGATGGGCAAGGACTTCATAGGCCTCACCGGCGACCTCGCCAAGGTGAAGGCCGCCGCCAAGTCGCTCGGCATCATGATCGAGGACCCGGTGGTCAACGCGGACGGCACGGTCACCTCCACCCACGGCGCCCAGGTGCTGGCCTTCCTGCCCACCGACGACAAGGCCCACGTGCTCTACATGAGCGGCACCGAGGAGAAGACCTACGAGCACGACCTGCCGCTGCTCGCCAAGGGGGTCACCGCGTGAAGGGCGACCGGCGCGGCGGCGCCGCGTTCCGCCGGACCGCGCTCGCGGGGGCGGTGCTGGCGACGGCACTCGGCGGCGGCGCCCTCCTGGTCGCCTGCGGTGCGGGCGACGAGGACGGCGCCGCCGCCGGAGCGGCGGTGCTGAGCGTCGCCGACCCCTACATCCCGCTGCCCCCGGCCGGCGGGACGGCGGCCGGCTACCTGACCGTCCGCAACGACGGCGGCGGCGGCGACCAGCTGATCAAGGTCTCCAGCCCCGGCGCGGCCTCGGTCACCATGCACCGCTCGACCGCCGGCACCATGGAGCAGGTGGACCGCCTGGAGGTCCCCGCGCACGGCGCGCTGCAGCTCGCCCGCGGCGGCAACCACCTCATGATCATGGGCTGGGGGAAGGCGCCGGCCCTCGGCGACGAGGTCGAACTCGACCTGACCTTCGCCCAGGCCGGCACCATCGCCGTGAAGGTCCCGGTCAGGGAGCTCACCTACCGCCCCGGCCAGAGTTGAGGTAACCGCTCAGATGGTTCAGATGGTGAAGGCCAGCCACCGCAGGATCGCCGGGCTGCTCGGCGTGCTCGGTGCCGTCCTGGCGCTGATGCTCGCCGGGGCCGGACCGGCCGCGGCGCACGCCACCCTGCAGTCCACCGACCCCGCGCAGAACACCGTCCTGCCGGCCGCGCCGGCGGCCGTCACGCTGACCTTCAGCGAGGCCGTCTCGCTGTCCGGGGACTCGGTGAAGGTGCTCGACCCGGCCGGCCAGGCCGTCGAGACCGGCAGCCCGGTGCACGCCGACGGCAAGGACAACACCGCCCGGATCGGCCTGCGGCCGGGCCTCGCCGGCGGCACCTACACGGTCGCCTGGCGGGCCGTCTCGGAGGACTCCCACCCGATCGGCGGCGCCTTCGTCTTCTCGATCGGCGCGCCCTCCGACACCAAGGTCTCCGCCACCGCCCTGCAGAACGCCGAGCCCGACGGCACGGTCGCCGCGGCGTACGGCACCGCCCGCACGGTCGCGTACGCGGCCTTCGCCCTGCTGGTCGGCGCCGCCGGCTTCGTCCTGCTCTGCTGGCCGGCCGGGGTGGCGCTGCGGCAGGTGCAGCGGCTGCTGATGACCGGGTGGGTGGCCCTGCTGGTCTCCACCGTCGCGGTGCTGATGCTGCGCGGCCCGTACGAGCGGGGCTCGGGGATCGGGCAGGCCTTCGACCTCTCGCTGGTGCGCACCACGCTGGACGAGCGGATCGGCACCGCGCTGGCGGCCCGGCTGCTGCTGCTCGCGGCGAGCGGGGTGTTCCTGTCGCTGCTGGTCGGCCACCTCGGGCAGACCCCCCGGCCGGAGGTCGCCCCGGAGGCGGCCGACGGACCCTCCGACACCGCGGTGCGGGACGGGGAGGACCGGGACGACGCGGAGGCCGCCGAGCTGCGCGCGCTGGAGCGGCGCGCCGCCGAACGGCCGCAGCGCGAGGCCCGGCTCGGCCTCGGGGCGGCCGGACTGGTGCTGGCGGTGGCCCTCTCCGCGACCTGGGTCGGCGCCGACCACGCCTCGGTGGGCATCCAGGTCTGGCTGGCGCTGCCGCTCGGCATGCTCCACCTGATCGCCATGGCGCTCTGGCTCGGTGGCCTGGCCGCCCTGACGGTCGGGCTGCGGCACGGCCTCGGCGCGGCGGCCGTCGACCGCTTCTCCCGGCTCGCCCTCGGCGCGGTCGCGGTGCTCGCCGCCACCGGCCTCTACCAGTCCTGGCGCGGCCTCGGCAGCTGGGGCGCGCTGACCGACACCGAGTACGGGCGGCTGCTGCTGGTGAAGACCGGCTGCGTGATCGCGATGCTCGGGGTCGCCTGGATCTCGCGCGCCTGGGCGGCCCGGCTGCGTGCCGACCTCCCCGCGGCGGACGCCGAGCCGGCGCTCGTCCCGGAGCCGGTCGCCGTCGCGGCGGCCTCCGAGGAGCCGGGCGCGGCGGCCTCCGAGGACCCCGTCCGGCAGGCCCAGCTGGCCCGGCAGCGGGCCGCCCGGGCCACCGCCACCCGCGACCGGGCGATCACCCCGGCCCGCGCCGGGCTGCGCCGCTCGGTGCTGGTGGAGGCCGCCGTCGCGGTGGCCGTGCTGGTCGTCACCACCATGCTCACCAACTCCCCGCCCGGCCGGGTGGCCGGCGAGATCGCGGCCGCCGGCGGCGCGCAGCCGGCCGGGGCGGGCCCCGCGGTGCCCGCCGGTCCCGCCCCGAAGACCGTCCCGGGCCGGACCACCGAGCTCAAGATCCCGTACGACACCAAGGGCCGCACGCCGGGTGCCAAGGGCACCGCGACGGTGACGGTCAACCCGGTCGGCACCGGGCCCAACGAGGTGGGCCTCACGCTGACCGGCGCGGACGGACAGCCGGTCGAGGTGCCCGAGGTGGAGCTCGCGTTCACCCTGCCGGACCGCGACCTCGGCCCGCTGACCGTCCCGCTGACCCCGCGGGGCACCGGCAGCTGGAGCGGCACCGCCCAGCTCCCGTTGCCCGGCCGGTGGGTGGTCTCGGTGCTGGTCCGCTCCTCGGAGATCGACCAGACCACCGAGATCAAGGAACTGAAGGTCGGCTGAGCGATGGAGCAGCACAACGTCCCCGGGCACGGCGGGGCGATCGGGGCCGGGTTCACCCGGCGGGCCCTGCTGGGCACCGCCGGGGCCGGCCTGGTGGTCGGAGCGAGCGCGGGCCTGGCCGGTGCGGTCGCCTTCGAGCGGGACGGCTCCGGCGCGGCCCCGGGCGCGGCCTTCGGCGGCGCGCTCGGGGTGACCACCACCTCCGGCCCGGGCATC
>NZ_JBSGFD010000362.1:0-4461 GCF_053603215.1 Kitasatospora sp. NPDC004240
CTCACCGGCCGCAACGGCGGAGCGGGCGCCTTCGTCGACAAGTACGTCCCCGTCCGCCCCGCCTACGCGATGTACGTCGCCGCGGCCAAACTCCGAGAGTTCGGCTGCAACAACGTCGCGGACGAGGTGGAAAAGGACGCCGACAACCTGGCTGCCCAGGTTGCCATCGGTGCCATCGACATCTGGGCACGACGCAATCTCCCAAAGAAAAACGGCCCGAATGTCCAGAACCTCGGCAAGGTCACAGAGATCATCGAGCACAGCCTCTGGAAACTCTCCTCGAACGACAAGGGCCTGGAGTTCGAAAAAAAGATGGGAATGGACAACCTTCCGGCCGGCTCGCTCACCTGGGACCACTTCGAACCCGACAGCGGCATTGCCATCAGCCTCAAGTCGATGGATACGACCCTGAAGACCATCAATAACCCGGGAGCTTTCTATACGCGCCTGAAAGGCGTCGTCGATGACGCCGCAACTTATTCCGGAGACAAACGCCCCAGCTATAAGGGCGGAGTCAATCCGGACTGGATCAAGCATCGCGTCGTCTACGTCATCACCAACTCGACCGTCCCCTTGACCGAGATCCAGATCGCGCAGATGACGCGGGCAGTCGAATATGCCCAGACCAAGGGCGTGGTGCTACTCTTCGGGGGATCCGAAGGGTAAGATCGGGAGGTTCAAGGTTGAGCTACCATTTCCATATCACTCGCGCGGACTTCTGGCCAGATAGCGAACTGTCCCCCATCGCACAAGAGGAGTGGGAGACGGTAGCGAACGTTCATCCAGGACTGCTCCAGGATGGCTACCTGGAATGGAGCGACGCCGGACGCCAAGCAGCCTACACAATTGCCGACGAAACGATCTGGTTCTCCTGGAAGCACGGCAGGGTCGACATTTCAGGAGTTTTCACAGAAAAGGCAATGAAGGTTGCAGGCGACCTCGCCTCACAATTGAAGGCCTCCATTGTAGGCGACGACGACTAATAAGCGCCCGACGTGGCACCCACTTGCGGGTGCCACGCCGGCCGGCGGCCGGCCCCGGGGCGGCCGACACGTATACCGAGTTCGTCGTGCTGTCAGCCTGGGCCCGCATACCCAAGGGACTGACCTTCGAGGAGGCGGCCAGGTACCCGTCCGTAGTGGAGACTGCGCTGCGCATCATTCGCGAGGTCGGCGTACGGCTGCCGGAATACTGCCGCTGAATGCCGGCCCGCCGGGGCGGTGCCCGTACGGGAACTCTGGCGAATCAGGCCCGGGTGGTGAGGAAGAGCAGGACGATGGTCACCAGATAGGCGGCCACGGCCAGGCGGTTGACCAGCAGCTCCGGGAAGTCGTCGGGCGCCTCGGTGGCCGGCCGGGCCGCGGGCTCCCCGGCCGCCCGTTCGACGGCCGCGGCCAGCTCCGCCGCGTCATAGCCGCCGGGCCCGAGCCATCGGGCGGCCCGGTGGCCGATCCGAAGCTCCCGGCCGTTTGTGGTCCGCACGATCACCCGGCCGCCCTCCGTCCGGGCCCCGGTGATCGCCGTCCAGTCCGTGCGGCAACGCGTGAGCCCCGTGCTGGTCACCAGGGCGTGCCGGCCGAAGCGGACCCGCCAGCCGAAGGCACCCACCGCCCCGACGAGCGCGGACCCGCCGAACAGCAGCGGCTGGAACAGTCCGCCCCACCAGCCGTCGGCCGCCCGGGAAACCACCACCGCGCCGAGCACCAGTGCGACGGCCGGGCCGGCCGCCAGCCGCAGCCCCGGCGGCATTGCCCGGTCGGCGGTCGGCCGGGCCGCGGTCCTGGGGCGGCGGAGTACCTTCGCCTGCGGGGTGCAGAGGACGGCGACCCAGTCGAGCTCGGGTATTTCCTCGTCGTCGTCCGGCTCGCTCCGCCCGCGGACCAGGACCTGGGCGGACGTGCCGTCCGGCCCCTGGTAGAGCAGCGCGGCCTGCGGGCCGTTCGGACGGTCGGCCTCCGTGTCCCGGGGCAGCGTCGTGAGGTCGCCGAGCGGCACCCATGCCGTGCCGTTCCAGCCCAGGTGGGCGAGGCTGTTCAGCGCCCAGAGCGGGCCTCCGCCCTCCGGGCCAGTCAGCTCCTCGCTCCGGTGCGGGTGGTGCACCACCCGCAGCACGGGGGCACCCGGCGCGGCGAGGCTCTTGTGCAGCCGCACACTGCGGGCGGCCGAGCCGAGCGTGACCAGCCCGAGGCTGCCCAGCACCGTCGCGGTCATCAGCCAGACGGTGGGGTCGTACGCGTCACCGTGCGGGCGGACCCAGCCGTCCCGGTCGGCCAGCAGTGGGAGGGTGTCGCCCGGCTTCGGGTACACGTCCCAGTAGACCTCCACCTCGCCGGTGCGAGGCCGCTCCTCGCCGGGCAGCCGGTACTCCACCCGGGTGTCGCCGAACTCGTCGGCGGAGAGCACCCGGCCCGGGACGGCCTCGGCCCGCGCGGCCCGGGCGTCACTGTCGGACTGCCTGTCCAGCCCGGTGAGCACCGAGACGGCGGCCAGGCCCAGCAGCAGGGCGCCGAGGAGCAGACGTCCGGTCGGCCGGGGCAGCTTGGGCGCCGGCGCCCCGGCCAGGGTCCACGGGTACGGCCGCCGGGGACCCATCAGGTCCGCCAACCGCTGCCGCGCCGCCCGGCGGCCGAACCCGCCACGGGCCAGCACCACCAGCAGACCGGCATGGGCGGCCAGCGCGACCCAGCGGCTCACCTGGCCGGGCAGGCCGTCCGGCACGTACCAGATCAGCGGCAGCAGGGCCGCCGGGACCAGCACCAGCCCGCGCGGCCGCGCCGCAAGCGCGACCGCCTCCGACAGCAGCACGGCGGCCACCACCTCCTCGGCCCAGCTCTGCCCGCACGGATGAGCCGGCCCGCAGAGCAACGGCGTCCGCGCGGCCTGCCCCATCGCCACGACACAGACCAGCAGGGGCACCAGGGCCAGCCAGCGGCTGTCCAGACGCTGACCGGTACGCACCCCCAGCCACCGCTCCGCGGCCTCGTCGGTCAGCAGCGGCGCGGCAGGCAGCGGCGGCGCGGGATGGAACATGCGCCCAATAATCCCATCCGCCCCGCCGGTCCCCGCCGCCCGGGCACCGCACCGAACACACCGGGCCTGACCAGGGTCGTCCTGCCCGGTGTCGGCCACGGTGCGACGGAAGTCGGCAGGCAGGTAAGCGGTGAAGACCAGGTTCCGACGCCGGAACGGCTCCACCTCGCCCGGCCGCGGCGAAGCAGCCGCGGCCGACGGGGGCCAACCGAAGCCAACGGGCCGGACACGCGCCCGAGGTCGGCGGACGGTCACCTCACCAGGCGCCGCCGCAGCGCCTCCAGTGACAGCAGGCGTCCTCCCCTTGGCCCCCGTGACCTGTGCGGCCTGCCGGCGGGCATCTCGGGCCGCTTCTTTGGCCCGCTGCATGTTGCGTGTCCTGCTCTGCGAGCTCCACCACACAGAACTCCCAGCGGAGTCAGTACGCCATCACATCGCGCAGCCGGGCACCGGCGGGCCCCGTCCCGACGCGACCGGCGTTTCCGGCCAGGGCAGCGGAAGGCCAGACACCCTGGGCGGGCAGGGGTGCGCCTTGGACGGCGGCCGGGGCGCAGCCCTCCCAGGTAGCGAGTGCGGGACGGGAGCGCTGCACGCCCGCCAGGGCCTCTCCCGACCGTTTCCTGGACGGCCGGGAAGGCTTCGTCAGGTCTTGTCAGTTGTGGGGGCTTGCCTGGCTTGGGACCTGGCGACCGCGATGTGGGCAACGATGGCCCCCCCACACACAGGCAGGGTCGCCACGGCGATCCATGGTTTGTGGAGCAGCATCGCCGCGTAGCTGGCGACCACGATCGCGGTACTCACCAGATACCGGGCGGCGTCGAGCCAGCGCCGTTTGTGGACCTGGTACGAGGTCAGGCCCAAACCAAGGATCAAAAAGCCGATCATTAACCCTATGAACATTGCTGGATGATAGGCCCCAGGTCGGCGGGCAGGGGTCAGCAGACCGGACAGCATGAGCTGCCCCGACTTTCGTGGAGCCCGCGATCGTGTGATCAAGCGACTTGCGGGTGTTGCTCCAGCCCCGTCCAGTACGCCTGTTCGTACTCGTCGGGCGACATGTAGTCGAGGGCGGAGTGGAGCCGCTCGCTGTTGTACCACGCGACCCACTGGAACACGGCCCGCTCGACCTCGTCGAAGTCCCGCCACGGTCCCTGATGATCGATCAACTCGGCCTTGAACGTGCCGTTCAGGGCCTCGGCCATCGCGTTGTCGTACGAGTCCGCGACGGACGCCGACGCACCGAACTCGACCAATCGCTCTGTGTAGCGAATGGATACGTCTCGCCGACCCCCACAGCCCCTGGCAACGGGGCACGAACGAGAACACGAACGGGCTTCTGAACCTGAAAGCGTGATGTCGGAGCCGTTTGCCTGACAGTCGCGGGGTGGGTCCGGTAGCTCTGAGCTGTGAGATACGCGCAGGGCGGCGGGT
>NZ_JBSGFD010000363.1:0-4422 GCF_053603215.1 Kitasatospora sp. NPDC004240
CGTCGGGTCCGGCGGGGCCGCCGTGGAGCGTCGTCGGGCGGGCGGGTGGGGTCCGCCGTACGCCCGTGGGGGCCTCGCCTTCGGATCACGCCGGGCGGACGCGATCCGAGGGCGAGGCCCTCGGGGCTCAGCCGATCGACTCGCCGTGGAGGATCAGCGCCCAGCAGAGGCAGACCAGCGCCGCCGTGCAGAGCAGCGCCCGGACCACGTTCCAGCGCACCCAGGTGGTCTCGAACCGGTCCCGCACCGGCGCCGGGTCGGCGATCAGCCCGGGCTCGCCGGCCGCCGCGAGGGCGTTGTTCAGCGGGATGTTGATCGCCCGGGTGACGGCCAGCGAGGCCGTGTAGAAGACCAGCGCGGCGATGATCGCCGGCAGTTCGCGGTGCCCGTCGGCCGGCAGGTGGAGCACCAGCGCCGCGCCCGTGAACAGCAGCGCGCCCACGAAGCCCAGCAGGAACCAGCCGTTCAGGATGGCCACGTTGATGCGCTGCATGACCTCGATGAAGGTCCGGTCGTCGGTACCGCGCAGCCCCGGCATGACGGAGCAGGCGTAGGCGTAGAACAGACCGGTGGTGAGCCCGGTCGTCATGGTGGCGGCCACGAGCACGATGACGCGCGACAGTTCCATCGGGAGGGTCCTTCCAGTGCGTGGGGGCGGCGGTGCGGCCGGTCGGCCGGGGTGCGGCCTCCGTGATCGTCGGCCGTCCGGAGTCCGGTGCCCGGACCGGACGTTCAAGACCCTCTCAAATGAGTCAGCGTCAATCCATGTCCCAGAGTCTAGAGTTGTCGGGTGGATACTCTCATGGGGCTCATGGACGGCCCGAAGGCGCGCGGGGCGTTCCTGCTCCGTTCGGTGCTCGACCCGCCGTGGTCGGTGCGCATCGAGGACCGCGCCCCGCTCTCCGTGGTGACCATGGTCAACGGCGACGCCTGGGTCCTGCCCGAGGAGGGCGAGGCGGTCCGGCTGCGGCCCGGTGACGTGGCGCTGGTGCGCGGCCCCGCGCCGTACACCCTCGCGGACGACCCCGGTACGCCGTTGCAGATCGTGGTCGGCCCCGGCCAGGCCTGCTCGCTCGGCGGGGTGGACGTCTCCGAGAGCCTCGCGCTGGGCGTGCGCACCTGGGGCGGCGGCAAGGGGCCGGACGCGGCGGTGATGCTCTCCGGCACCTACGGCGCCGACCACGAGATCGGCCGCCGGCTGCTCGCCTGCCTGCCCACCCTGCTGGTCCGGCCGGCGGGCTCGGGCACCGAGGCGGACGACGTGCTCACCCGGCTGCTCGCCTCGGAGATCGGCCGCACCGAACCCGGCCAGGAACTGGTCCTCGACCGGCTGCTGGACCTCCTGGTGGTCGGCGTGCTGCGCACCTGGCTGGCCCGGCCCGAGGCGGGCGCCCCGCCCTGGTACCTCGCCCAGGGCGACCCGGTGGTGGGCCCGGCGCTGCGGCTGCTGCAGGAGGAGGTCGCCCACCCCTGGACGGTGGCCTCGCTGGCCTCCCGGGTCGGGGTCTCCCGCGCCCACCTGGCCCGGCGCTTCACCGAGTTGGTGGGCGAGTCGCCGATGGCCTACCTCGCCACCTGGCGGCTGACGCTGGCCGCCGACCTGCTGGCCGATCCGGCCCGCACGATCGGCTGGGTCGCCTCCCGGGTCGGCTACAGCAGCGCCTTCGCGCTCAGCGCGGCGTTCAAGCGGGTCCGCGGGGTGAGCCCCCAGGAGCACCGCCGGCTGGTCGCCGCGGGCATCGCCCCCGGCGCGGACCCGGCGGCCGCGGCCACCACGGCGGGCGGGACGGTGGTCCTGGCGGGCTGAGCCCCGTCGGCCGTACACGAGCGGCCCGTCCGGGCGAGGTCCGGACGAGCCGGAACCGTTCTCCGCCCGCAGGCGTCTCCACCCCCGTGCCGGCTGCGGACGATCATGGCCGCGTGCCGGGGGCGACTTCGGTGGACTGGGGGGCGAGAATGGCCGGTGTGGTGACGGATCCGGCGGTCGCGGCGGACGGCGGGCCGCCGCCCGCCCGGCCGCGGCGGCGGATCCGCTGGCTGGGCCGGCGGCGCGGACCGTGGTGGACGGCGGCCGTCGTCGCCTGCTGCGTCCTGCTGACCTGGCCGGCCGGGCTGGCCGTGGTCCGCCTCGGCGGCTGGGACGACGGCACGGTCCTGGCGATGCCGATGGCCACCCTGCCGTACGCGGCCGCCGCCGCCCTGCTCGCCCTGGGCGTCCTGCTGGCGCTGCGCTCCTGGCGCACGGCCGCCGTGGCGGGGCTGCTGGTGCTCCTCCAGCTGGTGTGGCTGCTGCCCCGCGTGGTGCCGGACGGCGGGTCCGCCCCGGCCGACGCGCCGCGGCTGCGGGTGGCCACCAGCAACGCGTACCTGGGCCGGGTCGACCCGGCCTCGCTGGTGCGCCTGGTCCGCGAGCAGCGGATCGACGTGCTGGCGATGGAGGAGAGCGCTCCGTCCGTCACGCGGAAGCTGGACGAGGCGGGGCTGGCCGAGCTGCTGCCGTACCGGGTGCAGCCGCAGGGCCGCGACACCGCGCTGTTCTCGCGCCTGCCGCTGACCCTCCCGGACGCCTCCGCCCCGCCCGCGGTCCGCGCGCAGGTGAGCGCCGAGGTGTCCGTCTCCGGGCGTCCGGTGCGGCTGTACGCGGTGCACACCTATTACCCGCTCGGCGACGCGGTCGCCTGGAGCCGGAGCTTCACGGAGCTGAAGGCGGCGGCGAGGGCGGGCGGCACCGGGAACGCGGTGTTCTTCGGGGACTTCAACGCGACCCTCGACCACGCGCCGATGCGCGAGTTCCTGGACACCGGCCTGACCGACACCCACGCCGAGCTGGGTTCGGGCCTCGCGCCGACCTGGCCGGAGAACAACGACGACTTCCCGCTGCTGCCCCCGGTCATCCAGATCGACCACGTGCTGCACGGCGACGGCCTGACCGCGGTGGACGTCTCCGAGCACACCCTCGACGGCACCGACCACCGCGCGGTGGTCGCCGAACTGGCCGTCCTGCGCTGAGCCCCCGGTGGGGCCGCGGCCGCCGCGGCCCCACCGCCGGTGGTCAGCCGGCCTTGCGCAGCTTCTCCACCTGGGCGGTCACCACGGCCTGCGGCACCTTGACCGCGCCCGGCTCGGCGCCCTTGGAGGTCATCAGGGCGGCGGAGAAGGCGGTGATCACGGTGCCCTGGCGGACGACGACCAGCTCCTGGGACTTGCTGCCGTAGGAGAGGGTGTACGAGACGGCCTCGTCCCCGACGGAGGGGGCGGGCAGCGCCGCGACCGTTCCGGGCTGGGGGATGCCGCCCTCGTACTTGGTGCAGGTGGTCAGGGCGGTCCGCAGGTCGGCGAGCACCTTCTTCGCCCCGGCCTCGTCGAGGCCGGCCAGCAGGATGCTGACCGCGACGGCGGGGCTGGTGCCCTGCGGCGGGGTGAGCATGGCGGCCGCGTAGGCGCTCGGGTGGGGGTTGATCTTGCCGGTGCGGATGTTCTCCACCGGCTGGCAGTCGGCGGGCCGGGTGGGCAGGCCCTCCTTGCTGCCGACCTCCGCCGGGATCGGCATCACCGTGTAGCCGCTCACATCGCCGGCGGCCAGCGCGGCGGCCGTGAGCGCCGTCTTGTCGAGGGCCTTGGCGGGGCCCGCCGGGGTGGCGGGGGCCGGGGGCTGCGCCCCGCCGGGGGCGGCGCCGGGGGCACCAGGGGCGGTGGCGGCCGGGGCGCCGCTCGCGGACGGTCCGCCGCCGGCGGCCTTGCCGTCACCCGTGCCGCCGCTGCCGCAGGCCGCGACGAGCAGGGCGGTGGTCAGGCCGAGCGCGGCCCGCGCCGCGCTGTTGCCTCGCATCAGAACTTCTCTCCGTCCGGGGATCGACTCCTGGTTCGGCGGCCATGCTGGCACAGCCGGGCCGGTCCCGATGCGTCAATCGGGTGAAGGGGCCGAGAGAGTGACGTTCTGTCATACTCGGCCGGTTCGGGACCGCAGCCCCGGCCCGGCCAGGACGACCCCGGCGGCCGCCGCGACGACCCCGGCCGCCATCAGCCCGTGCCGGGAGCGCCAGGACAGCACGGACCAGGAGGACTGCGCCGACAGCAGCGAGCCCTTGCTGAGCCAGGACCCGGCGGACAGCAGCGACAGCGCGGAGCCGATCGAGCCGACCGACAGCACACTGCCGACCGACCCCACCGAGAGGACCGACCCGACCGAGCCGATCGACAGGGTGGAGCCCACCGAGGCGATCGACAGGACGGAGTCCTTCGACCAGAGCGTGAAGGATTCTGAGGATCTACGGATCATGCGCCGATCCTACGCGCGGACCTCGGCCCACCGGCTCTCCACCGCCGGGGCGGTGTGCCCCGGTCAAACCCCCCCCCACCCCCCCCCCCGGCGCCCCGCTCACTCTTGGTTTGCCAGCCCCGGGGGGTGTGTTGCCCCCCGGT
>NZ_JBSGFD010000364.1:0-4395 GCF_053603215.1 Kitasatospora sp. NPDC004240
CGGGCAGCCGCGCCGGCTCGGGCGCGCCGCCGCCGTCGGGACCGCCCCCGTCCGGGCCGCCGTCGTCCGGGCCGCCGCCGGGGCCGTCGTCCCCGGGGCCGTCACCCGGTCCGCCGTCCTCCGGGCCGTCCCCGGGCTCCGGCTCCCGCGGGGTGTCGTCCTCGTCCTCGGGCCCGGCGTGCTCGGCGAGGGTCCGCTCCAACTGCTCCTCGTCCAGCCCGGGCGCGTCGAAGGGGTTGCGCCGGCGGCGGTGCGGCAGCGCCAGGCGGGCGGCCTGCCGGACGTCCTCCTCCAGCACCTCGCTCCGCCCGGCCCAGGCGGCCAGCGCGACCGCCGTACGGGCCATCACGATGTCCGCGCGCAGCCCGTCCACCTCGAACGCCGCGCAGACGGCGGTGATCTGGCGCAGCGCCGCGTCGGGCAGCGTGACCTTCGCCAGCAGCTCCCGGGCCTCGGTGATCCGCGCGGCCAGGGCCCGCTCCTCCGCGGCGAAGCGGGCGGCGAAACCGGCCGGGTCGGCGTCGTACGCGAGCCGGCGGCGGACCACCTCGGCGCGCTCGGAAGGGTCCCGGGTGGCGGCGATCTCCACGGTCAGGCCGAAGCGGTCGAGCAGCTGCGGCCGCAGCTCGCCCTCCTCCGGGTTCATCGTGCCGACCAGCAGGAACCGCGCCGCGTGCCGCACCGAGACGCCCTCGCGCTCCACGTACGAGCGGCCCATCGCGGCGGCGTCCAGCAGCAGGTCCACCAGGTGGTCCTGGAGCAGGTTGACCTCGTCGATGTAGAGCACGCCGCGGTGCGCCTTCGCCAGCAGGCCCGGCTCGTACGCCTTGACACCCTCGGCGAGCGCGCGCTCCAGGTCCAGCGAGCCGACGATGCGGTCCTCGGCGACGCCGACCGGCAGCTCCACCAGGTGGGCCGGGCGGGACGAGGTGCCGGTGCCCCCGTGCGCGCCGTCCGGGCACTGCGGGTCCGGCTCGTGCGGGTCGCAGGCGAAGCGGCAGCCGTCGACGGTCGCGATGGACGGCAGCAGCCCGGCCAGCGCGCGCACCATGGTGGACTTGGCGGTGCCCTTCTCGCCGCGCACCAGGACGCCGCCCACGGCCGGGGAGACCGCGTTCAGCAGCAGCCCGAGCCGCAGGTCGGCCATGCCGACGATCGCGGTGAACGGGTAGCGGACGTCACTCATGATTCTCCAAGGGGGCCCCGGGCGGCAGGAACGGCAGCGTCCCGGCCGCCGGCACCCCGCCCTCGATCAGCTTCCACAGCGCGTCGGTGTCCGCGTGCTCCTCGATCAGGTCGCCGAGCCGGTCCAGCCGGGCCTCGCGCGCCTCGGCGAAGGACGTGTCCGGCGCCGGGACGAACGCCCGCCCGGCCGCCCGCGCGACCTCGCGCAGCAGCTCGCGGCGGAAGCCGTCGTTCTCCAGCGCGCCGTGCCAGGTCGTGCCCCAGACCGACCCCACCCGGCAGCCGTCCAGGAAGGGCTCGCCCGCCTCGACGGTCACCACGCCGTGGTGGATCTCGTAGCCCTCGACCCGCTGTCCGTACGCCTCGCCGACCGGGCGGCCGAGTACCTTCCCGGCGCCGAACCGGACCCGGGTGGGCAGCAGGCCGAGCCCGTCCACCGCCCCGGCCCCCGACTCGACCTCGTCGACGATCGCGCGGGACAGCATCTGGTACCCGCCGCAGACGCCGAGGACCGGCTGCCCGGCCGCCGCCCGCGCCCGCAGGGCCGGCTCCAGACCGCGTGCGCGCAGCCAGGCCAGGTCCGCCACGGTGGCCCGGGTGCCGGGCAGCACCACCAGGTCGGCGTCGGCCAGCTCCTCCGGGCGCGTCGCCCAGCGCACCAGCACGCCCGGCTCCTGGGCCAGCGCGTCCACGTCGGTGAAGTTGGACAACCGGGGGAAGCGCACCACGGCCACCCGCAGCACGTCCGCGCCGAGCGGGCCCCGGCCGTCCGAGCGGTCCACCACGGTGGACAGGTCCAGCGAGTCCTCGGCGTCCAGCCACAGGTTCGGCAGCATCGGCAGGGTGCCCAGCACCGGACGCCCGGTCAGCCGGTGCAGCATGTCGAGGCCGGGCGCCAGCAGCCGGGCGTCGCCGCGGAACTTGTTGACGAACCAGCCGGCCACGTGCCGCTGGTCCTCCTCCGACAGCAGCGCCAGCGTGCCGTACATCGCGGCGAACACCCCGCCGCGGTCGATGTCCCCGACCACCACGACCGGCAGCCCGGCGGCGGTGGCCAGGCCCATGTTGGCGATGTCCCGGTCGCGCAGGTTGATCTCGGCGGGTGAACCGGCGCCCTCGCAGACCACCACGTCGAAGCGGGAGCGGAGGTCCGCCAGGCACTCCAGGGCGCGCTCCAGCAGGACGGGCTTGCGCTCGCGGTAGTCCAGCGCGCCCACCTCGGCGACCGGACGGCCCAGCAGCACCACCTGGCTGCGCCCGTCCGCGCCCGGCTTGAGCAGCACCGGGTTCATCGCCGCCTCGGGCGCCACCCGGGCCGCCTGCGCCTGCATCGCCTGCGCCCGGCCGATCTCGGCGCCGTCGGCGGTGACGAAGGAGTTGAGCGACATGTTCTGCGCCTTGAACGGCGCCACGCCCACCCCCTGCCGTGCCAGCCACCGGCAGATGCCGGCGGTCACGACGCTCTTGCCGGCGTCCGAGGTCGTCCCGGCCACCAGCAGTGCCCCGCTCATGCGCCCCTCCTTCGTGCCACGAGTGCCCGCAGCAGCACGTGCCCGGCCACCGTCGTACCCAGTGCGAGCCGTCCCACCCGCCGGGAGAGCCGGCAGGCGCGCTCGATGTCGTCCACCGTCACCGGGCGCAGCTCCTCGCCCAGCACCGGCCGGTGCTCCACCCTCGATCCGTACGCGAGCGTGCCGCCCAGCCGGACGCCGACCGCGCCGGCGAAGGCGGACTCGGCCTGGCCGGCGTTGGGGCTGGGGTGCGCGGAGCCGTCGCGGCGCCAGACCCGCCAGGCGGTCCGGGGCTCGGGCGCGGCGGCCACGGTCAGCAGCGCGGTCAGCCGGGCGCCCGGCCAGCCCGCCACGTCGTCCAGCCGGGCGGAGGCCCAGCCGAAGCGCCGGTGGCGGGGCGAGCGGTGGCCGACCATCGCGTCCAGGGTGTTGACGGCGCGGAAGGCCAGCAGCCCGGGGGTGCCCGCCAGGGCGCCCCAGACCAGGGCGTTCACCACGGCGTCGGCGGTGTTCTCGGCGACCGACTCGACCACCGCGCGGGCCAGCTGGGCCTCGTCCAGGGCGCTCGGGTCGCGGCCGCACAGGTGCGGCAGCCGCTCCCGGGCCGCCGTCAGGTCGCCCTCCGCCAGCGAACGGCCGATGGTGCGGGCCTCCCGGGTCAGCGAGGTGCCGCCGAGCACGGTCCAGGTCGCGGCGGCCGCGAGGACCGCCCGTCCGGCCGGGTGCCGGCCGGCCACCCGCTCCACGGCCACCGCGCCGGCCGCGACGGTGCCCACGCAGAGCGCGGTGTAGGCGGCGCCGGCGGCCCGGTGGTCACGCCAGAGGACCTTCTCCAGCCGGCCCGCCGCGCGGCCGAAGCCGGCCACCGGGTGGCCGCGGCGCGGATCGGCCCAGCGGGCGTCGGCGAGGTACCCCGCGGCGGCGCCGAGCGCGAAGGCGGCGGCGCGGGTCAGCGGGCGCACGGCGGCGGGCAGCCGGGGGCTCGGAGGGGCGGGGCAGCCTGCATCGCGTCCGTGTCCTCACTCAGGGTCCGCGCCCTGGATCGACGTACCGGGGGCGAGAGTCTCCTGGCTCCCGGGTCGGACGCACCCCCGGGCCTTCCAGCGGTTCCTGACGGTCCGCCGTGGCATGTTCCGGTCGTGCTCCCCGGTGACAGTGGCGGGACCGCGCCGGACTCGCACCGGCTTCCTCTGCATGCCTCCGTATTGGCGCAAGGATCCCATCACGCGTCCGAACCGGGAGTCAACCGAGGTCGTGGAGGGTTCGGTCACACCCCGGCGCCCCGTCACCACCTCGCGGACCGTCACGGCGCCACCCCACGGACCGTCACCACGCGACCCCGTCGCCACCTCCGAGCGGGCCCGGACGGCGGGCCCCGGCCGCTGTGCGATCGACCAGCGACCCCGAGCGGCCCGCCGCCGCGCTTCGTGCGTTCGGCGGCTCCTCGCCCCGGCGGCGGGCCCCTACGGTCGGCTCCATGCGACGAAGACAGCCACCCCCGGTGCCCCCGGTGCCCTTCTCGCCCGCGGCGGCCCGGGAGCACCGGGCCGGCCTCGGCCTGACCCCCGAGCAGGTCGCCGAGGGCATGGCCGCGCACGGCGTCCGGCTGCTGCCCGCGCACGTGCTCGCCTGGGAGGCCGGGGAGCTGCGGCCCACCGAGGAGGAGTTCATCGCGCTGGCCCGCGCCCTGTGGTGCCCG
>NZ_JBSGFD010000365.1:0-4353 GCF_053603215.1 Kitasatospora sp. NPDC004240
CTGGGGGGGGTCCCGGGTGTGTGCCGCGCGCCCGGCTTAGCCCTGGGGGGCCGCGGGGGGGGCCCGCGGCATGCCGTGGGGACGTCGTCCGGCTCCGTGCCGGGGGACGCGCGGTCAGGCGGACGCCGAGCCCGACACCTTCCCCGCGCCGCACAGTTCGGCCCGGGCCTCGCGCAGGGCGGCGACCTCCGACTCGACCCGGACGCGCGAGCCGAGGTGCAGGTCGTTCACGTGGACGAGCCGTACGCGCCGGCCGCCGGACAGGTGGGCGTACACGGCCACCTCCGGCATCACCGTCCGGTCACCGGCGGACGACACGCCCTCCGCCCTGATGTCCTCGACGTCCGCCCAGGCGAGCCGACGCGTCCGGACCAGCCCGCGGACCTGGATGCCGGTGCCGTCGGCCGAGGTACCGGTCCGCGGAGCGCGGACCACCACCGCGACCATCCCCAACGGCCCCGGACTGCGCCACCACCCGTCGGATTCCCCGGAGGACCGCCGCGAACGCGGCCCGGGACGTGCCGTCCGGCCGGCCCAACTGCCCGGCGGTGCGGGTGAATCGGACCGCGGAACCTCCGGCCGCCTGCCAGGACGTGGCCGAACGGGCAGGTCATCGCCGGTGTTGCCGACATCACCTCCGCGCCCGCCCCGCCCTCGGAGAGCCCGGTCGGCCTCGTCATGCCCGGAGCGGGCCCGGCGCCGGCTCCGGGCCGCAGATGCCGGGGAGACGTCCCCGCCGCATCCGGGAACGCCGAAAGCCCGGGCCGCGGAACGGCTGACGGTGCCGTTCCGCGGCCCGGGGGTCACGGGGGATGGGGTATGTCGGGGGGTGTCCGGAGTGCGGTGGCGGGCGGAGTCAGGGCAGAGGCCGCCCGCCACCGCGGCCGGAGGCCGGACCGGTTCCCTCAAACCGGTCCGGCGGCCAGGGGGCCGAGGGGTCAGAACCGGGCGATCACGTACCGGTCGACGGCGTCCTCGTCCAGTTCGAAGCCCAGGCCGGGGCCGGTCGGGACGACCAGCGCGCCGTCGGTGAACTTCGGCGGGTTGAGCAGGATGTTCTCCCGGATCGGGTTGGGCAGCCGGTTGTACTCGTAGGTGCGCAGGTTGGGCGTGGCCGCGCAGAGTTGCAGGGCCGCGCAGAGGCTGACGCCGGAGCCGACGCCGTGCGGGGCGATGTCGACGTGGAAGGCGGAGGCGAGGGCGGACAGGCGCATGGCCTCGGTGATGCCGCCGCAGCGGGCGACGTTCGGCATGAAGACGTCGATGGCGCGGTTGAGCAGCGAGTCGCGCAGGTCGAAGCGGGTGAAGTGGGTCTCGCCGTTGACGACCGTCAGGCCGGTACGGCGGCGCAGCTCGGCGAGGTTGGCGAGGTCGTCGACCTGGAGCGGCTCCTCGTACCAGGAGATGCCGAGGTCGGCGAGGACGGCGCCGACCCGGGTGGCCTCGTCGAGGTCGTAGGCGCAGTTGACGTCGGTGAGGATCTCTATGCCGTCGCCGACGGCGGCGCGGACGGCGGTGAGGTGGGCGCGGTCGGTGCGCTCGCCGCGGCCGATCTTGACCTTGAGGGCCTTGAAGCCGGAGTCGACGAAGCCGAGGGCCTGGCGGGCGGAGTCCTCGGGGTCGGCGTGCAGGGCGACGGGGCTGGCGTAGCAGTCGACGGTCTCGCGGATGGGGCCGCCGAGGAGGCGGTGGACGGGTACGCCGGCGAGCTTGCCGCGCAGGTCCCACAGGGCGAGGTCGATGCCGGCCATGGCTTCGAGGTAGAAGCCGCGGTTGTGGCCGCCGGCGGCCTGGCCCTGGAACAGCCGCTCCCACACGGCGCCGGTGGCCAGGGCGTCCTGGCCGATCAGCAGCGGGGCCAGGACGGTGGCGACGACGGTGGCGGTGACCTGGGGGCTGGGCAGGCCGTACGCCTCGCCGATGCCGACCGAGCCGTCCTCGGTGTGCACCTTGACGAGGGTCGCGTACTGCCCGCGGCGGGGCAGTACCAGGTGGCTGGAGGCCGGGTACCGCAGCCAGTCCGGCACGTCCTCGGGGGAGTCGTACAGGTCGTCGAAGCTGGCGGACAGGGCCATCGCCTCGACCTTGGTGATGCGCAGGGGCTGGGTACTCACGGGGTTCTCTCCTGGGGTGCTGGGCCCTGCCCGGGTGGCGGGGAGGGTGGTGGAGCGGGTCAGGTGTCGGTTCTGATCGCGCCGCGGGCGGTCTCGCGGCCGCTGAGGACGGCGAGCGCGGTGACCGCGCAGGCGGCGAGGACGTAGAGGACGACGGGGGTGGTGGATCCGCCGGCCGCGACGAGTGCGGTGGCGACGAAGGGGGCGGTGCCGCCGAACAGCGCGCCGCCGAACTCGCGGCCGACGCTGACCCCGCTGAAGCGGATCCGGGCGTCGAACTGTTCGGCGACCAGGGCGGCCTGCGGGCCGAAGACCATGTCCTTGCAGACCGGGACGGCGATCACCAGGGCGAGCAGGACCAGGGGTCCGCTGCGGGTCTCCAGCAGGGTGAAGAAGGGGAAGGCGTAGGCGGCGGTGCACAGGAGCCCGGCGCCGATCACCGCCCGTCGGCCGACGCGGTCGGAGAGCCAGCCCCAGAACGGGATGGCGACGATCTCCAGGGCGGAGGCGAGGGCGATGCACCAGAGCATGGTGGAGCGGGGGATGCCGAGGTTCTTGGTGGCGTACGAGAGGGCGAAGGCCTGGATGAGGTAGCCCCAGACGAAACCCGAGACGGTGATCCCGACGACCCTCAGCAGGGCGCCGGGGTGGCGGCGCAGGAGGACCCCGATCGGGAAGCGGACGGTGGCCCCGTGCCGTTCCAGGGCGGTGAAGGCGGGGGTCTCGGCGATGCCGCGGCGCAGCCACAGCCCGAAGGCGATCAGGACGACGCTGAGCAGGAACGGGATGCGCCAGCCCCAGCTGAGGAAGGCGTCGTCGGGCAGCAGGGAGACGGTGCCGAAGACCGCGGTGGCCAGCACGAACCCGGCGCCGGTGCCCATCGCGGGGACGGCGCCGTACAGGCCGCGCCGCCCGGGCGGCGCGTTCTCGACGGTGAGCAGGGTGGCGCCGGCGAACTCGCCGCCGACCGCCACGCCCTGGGCGATCCGCAGGACGATCAGCAGGACCGGTGCCCAGACGCCCGCGGTGGCGTGGGTGGGCAGGACGCCGACCAGGGTGGTGGCGGCGCCCATGGCGATCAGGGTGATCAGCAGGACCCGCTTGCGGCCGACGCGGTCGCCGAGGTGGCCGAAGAGGATGCCGCCGATCGGGCGGGCGGCGAAGCCGACGCCGAAGGTGGCGAAGGAGGCCAGCGTGGCGCCGGTGCCGGAGGAACCGAAGAAGAGCGGGCCGAAGACCAGTGCGGAGGCGAGTCCGTAGAGGCTGAAGTCGTACCACTCCATGACGGTTCCGACGGTGCCGGCCAGCATCGTGCGCCTGGTCGAGGTGGCGCCGGAGGTGCTGTTCACTGGCGTGCCCTTGGTCGGTGCGGTGGTGCCGGCCGGTCCCGGGGGGCGGCCGTGCGCGGTGGTGCGGTGCCGGGCGCCGGTGCGCCGCGGCGGGGTGGCGGGTGGGGTTGTGCTCATCGTGGCTCCACTTGAGGGGAGAGGCGCCGTGGATGCTTCCAACATATGCGATATACGAAATACCCGCCAGAGGTGGAGGCCGGTTCGTCGGCGACCACGGCCGGGCCGTCATCCGGGGGGCGGCCATGACGGGCCCGGACGGTAGGGCGCGGCGGCGGGCGCGGTGACCGTCGAGGGCCGGGCCAGGACCGCGCCCGCCAGCGGGCCGGGGTCGGCCAGTCGGTGCAGGGCGGTGGTGACGTACATCCGCCCGCAGCCGAAGGCCACACTGCTCACGTGCGCGGTCGGCACCGCGACCGACTCCCGCAGCCCGCCCTCGGGGTCATAGCGGTGCACCCGCCCCGCACCCCACAGCGCGACCCAGAGGAAGCCGTGGTCGTCCACCGTCATGCCGTCCGGCTTCCCCTCGTACGGCGCCAGGCGGACCAGCGGCCGGGCCGGGCCCAACTCACCGGTGCCGGGGTCGACGGCGTGGGCCCCGATCAGGCCCCGGGCGCTGTCGGCCAGGTAGAGCGTGCGCCCGGACGGGTCGAAGGCCGGACCGTTGGGGACGCTCAGCCCGGTCAGCACCCGCTGCGCCGAGCCGTCCGGGCCGATCCGGTACAGCGAACCGGCCCCCGGGGCCGCGTCCGCCGCCATGCTGGTCGCCCAGAACCGGCCGGCCGGGTCGCAGGCGGCGTCGTTCATCCGCATCGGGCGCGGCGCGGACCTCGAACTCGCTCTCGTCGTCGGTGGTGAGCAGCAGGTACGCGGCGTCGGCGTCGAGCAGGTCG
>NZ_JBSGFD010000366.1:0-4350 GCF_053603215.1 Kitasatospora sp. NPDC004240
GGTGAGATCGTCCGCGAAACGACGGTCACCCGTCGCATCCGGCACATACTTCACACAGACGACGATCCTCAAGGTCATGGTCGGTTCTCCTGTACTGGTCTCGTCCGGCGGCTGCGGCTGTGCGAGCGGGTGCGAACACGGCACGCACCCGCCTCCCGGCAGCGTGTTCCCGTGTCGGTCCGGAACTCCCTGGCAGCATACTCGCCAGTAGCTTAGCCGTCACTACTGGCCAGTAGCTTACGCCTCCGGGCCCGGTCGGACGCTCCGCCGAGCACTCGCGAGAAGCTCTCGGAGGGCTCGCGCCGACCCGTCCGGGCAGGCACGCGGAACGGCCGCACAGCCGTCTGCGCCCATCCTGCCCCAGCCACCGCCCGACACCCGCCGACCGGCCACCGCGCGCCCTGTGAGATTCGCCGCCGAACCGCCGAGCCGTGCGCCACCGGGCCCGGACCGCCCCACCGCGCGCCACCGAGCCCGAACCGCCGACCGACCCACCGCATGGCGCCCGGCCGCTCAGACCGCCGCGCCCAGCGCCGCGATCACGTCCGCCTTGCGTGGCAGGCCCGCGGCCCGCCGCACCACCCGCCCCCGCGCGTCCAGCACCAGCACCGTCGGCGTGCGCAGGACGTCCAGACGCCGCACCAGGTCCAGCCGCGCCTCCGCGTCCAGTTCCACGTGCGCGACCCCGTCGATCATCCCCGCCACCTCGGCCAGCAGCCGGCGGGTGGCCCGGCAGGGCTGGCAGAAGGCGGTCGAGAACTGCACCAGCGTCGCGCGCTCCCCCAGCGTCACCCCCAGTTCCTCGGCCGACAGCAGCACCGCCCCGTCCTTCCCGCGCACCCGCAGCCTCCCGTCACGCCTGGCCCGCAGTACTCCGAACGCGCTCGCCACGACGAGCACCACACCGCACACCACCAACCCGGTCACCGCACCAGTGTGCGCCCGCCCCCGGCGGCCCCGGTAAGGAGGTCGACCGCCGGGGCCGCTCCGCGTACGATCGCCGCGTGGACTCCGACCGCCCCGCACGACCGCTGCTGACCGCCCGCCGCGTGGTCGACCTGTGCCGGGCCACCACCTCGCGTTGTAGATAGCCGCGCCACCACCGCTCGTCGCCCGACGCCTGCGCCCGCGCGCCCAGGCCGAAGAACAGGCCACCGATCAACCATCGATCAGTCACCGCGAGCCACCCCGGAGCCCCCATGCAGATCGACCCGCGCGGCCCGCGCTTCGCCGCCGCCCTGACCACCCTCGTCCTGGCCGCCGTCCTGATCACCGGCAGCGGCCTCCTGCTCACCGCCCAGACCGCCGTCTTCGCGGTCGGCGCGCTGGCCGGGGTGCGCCAGTCCCCGTACGGCCTGCTGTACCGCACCCTGGTCCGGCCCCGGATCGGCCCGCCGAACGAGACCGAGGACGACCGGCCGCCGCGCTTCGCCCAGGGCGTCGGACTGGTCTTCGGCGCGGTCGGCGTCCTCGGCTACCTCACCGGGGTCACCTGGCTCGGCATGCTCGCCACCGCCTTCGCCCTGGCCGCCGCGTTCCTGAACGCCGCCTTCGGCTACTGCCTCGGCTGCGAGATGTACGTGCTGATCCGCCGCACCCAGGGCCGCGCCGACGTCGTCGCCCGATAACCAGCCGATAGCCGCCCGACAACCGTCCACCGACGGGTCTGCCGACGGCAGCCGGAGGCCGAAATGCCCGGAAAACCGGACCCATCGCGCACATCGCACCGGAAAATCCGGGGGACGGCCACGCTCAGGTGACAGCGGGCACTCGTTCGGGGGATCATCTCCATGTATCACCCGTGGCCGCCGCGGCGTGCCGCGCCCTCCGGTCGGCCCCACGTGCGGCGCGGGTACCGCCGGACTCGGGCAGCACGCCCGTGGGAAGTCAGGACTGACCGTGGCAGAGTTCGTGTACCCGCCGGTGATCGGCGCCGCGCTGACCGTCTTCCGCGCGCTCGACGTGCGGATCAAGATCGTCGGCGCCGAGAACATCCCCGCCAAGGGCGGAGCGGTACTGGTGAGCAATCACATCAGCTACCTCGACTTCCTCTTCGCCGGCCTCGGCGCCTACCGCGGCGGCAAGCGCAAGACCCGGTTCATGGCCAAGGACGACGTCTTCAAGCACGGCGTCTCCGGCCCCCTGATGCGCGGCATGAAGCACATCCCGGTCGACCGCACCGACGGCCAGCCCGCGTACGAGGCCGCGGTGCGCGCCCTGAAGGCCGGCGAGGTGGTCGGGGTGTTCCCCGAGGCGACCATCAGCCGCTCGTTCATGCTGAAGAAGTTCAAGACCGGCGCCGCCCGGATGGCCGCCGACTCCGGCGCCCCGCTGCTGCCCGTCATCCTCTGGGGCACCCAGCAGCTCTGGACCAAGGGCCGTCCCAAGACCCTCACCAAGCGCCACGTGCCGGTCACCATCATGATCGGCGAACCGATCGAGCTCACCGCCACCGACAAGCCGGTCATGGTCACCCGCCGACTGCGCGCCGCCATGAGCGAGATGCTCGACAAGGCCCAGCGCGAGTACCCCGGCAAGCCCGGCGGCCCGGACGACACCTGGTGGCTGCCCACCCACCTCGGCGGCACCGCGCCGACCCTGGAGGTCGCCGAGGCCGAGGACGAGGCCGAGGCCGCCGCCAAGGCCGAGCGCCGCACGACCGGCCGGTAGAGCCGGCCGATAGGACCGGTCCGTAGAGCTGGTCAAGGCCGGTCAGTAGGCCCCCGCCGGTAGGGCCGGGCCCCTCCGCCGTCACCGCGCCCGTCGGCGCGGCCGCCCCCGCAGCACGCGCCGACGGCATACTCCGAGTGACATCGCGAGCACCCAACGTCGCGTGTCGCCCACTTTCCGTGCCTCCGATCTGACACAGTGACAGCTCCCCCGGGGCCTCGTCCTGGACCGGAGTCGGATACGGAGATGAGAAGCGGATGACCGGCAAGCGGTGGAAACCCTCGACGGCGGCCCGAGCGGGTACGGGAGCGACAGCCGTGACGGGAGCGCTGGGCATGGCCGGCGTCCTGATGGCCGGCTCTCTGCTCACGGGCTGCGGCGCCCAACCCGGGGACATCCCGTACAGCGCCACCCAGGCCGACACCCCGGCGGCGACGCCCACCCCCGAGGCCGCCGTCACCGTGTCCGGACCGGGGGCCGCGGCCGCCGGGGTCCCCGGGGTTCCGGCCGCCGCGCAGGTCGTCAACGCCCGCAACGGGCTGATCGCCAGCCGGGTCCTCCTCGACACCGAGCACCGCACCGGCGCCATCTTCGCGGTCGCCGCGGACGGCACCGGCGAGCGACAGCTCACCCAGCCGCCCGAGCAGACCACCGACGACCACCCCGACTGGTCCCCCGACGGCACCACGCTCGCCTTCGACCGGACCACCGGCGAGAGCACCGCCACCCGCCTCTGGCTCGTCGGGGCCAACGGCGAGAACGCCCGTCAGATCGGCCCGCTCTGCGAACTCGGCGCCGCCGACTGCCTCAACGAGAGCGAGGGCACCCCCGCCTTCTCGCCCGACGGCAAGCTCCTCGCGTTCAGCCGCGCCTGGGGAACCGCAGACCCGGCCTCCGGCCAGACCCAGTTCTCCGACCTCTACGTCATGGGCCCGGACGGCACCAACGCCCAGCGGCTCACCTTCCTCACCAACGACAAGCCGTACTCCGGCCACGTCGGCAACCCCAGCTGGTCCCCCGACGGCAAGCAGCTCACCTTCGAGTACCGCACCAGCGCCACCGGCCAGCCCGCCGACGGCCGCGCCGTCTACGTGGTCAACGTCGACGGTACCGGCCTGCGCCAGCTCACCCCCTGGGACCTCCGCGCCGGCGACCGCGCCGACTGGTCGCCGGACGGTACGCAGATCGTGTTCACCACCTTCCCCGCCGGCCCCGACCAGGCTCCCGGCGGCGGCATCTACACCGTCCACCCCGACGGCTCCGCCATCGGCGCGCTGACCCCCGCCCCGTCGGACGTCTACTACGGACCCGCCGCCTACTCGCCCGACGGCCGGTCGATCGTCTTCGCCCAGGCCGTCGCCGGCGGCACGCCCGAGCTGTACACGATGAACGGCGACGGCAGCGGCCCGGCCCGGATCACCAACACCCCCGACCGCTGGGAGAACCGCCCCGTCTGGGCCGCGGCCTCCCCCAGCTAGGGCAGGACACGACGAATCACCGCCGGCCTCCTGGACCTCACACGGGTCCGGGAGGCCATCGTTTGTTCGTGTGACCCGCGCGTAATCTGCGTACGGGTTCCGGAAATGCGAGAAACCCCGCCCGGGTGCCCCGGGCGGGGTTTCTCTGAATGATCGTTCGGCGGCGTCCTACTCTCCCACAGGGTCCCCCCTGCAGTACCAT
>NZ_JBSGFD010000367.1:0-4276 GCF_053603215.1 Kitasatospora sp. NPDC004240
GCCGCGGTGGGCAGCGGCGGCGGGACACGCCCGGGCCCGCCGCGGGGGCGGGCCCGGGGGCCCGGTCATGCGATGGTGACGTCCACCTCCATCTGGTCGGCGCCCGGGCTCCCGGCGACGTCGATCGTGACGCCGGTCCAGGTGCCGTCCGGCAGGTTGAGCGGGGGTACGGTGTCCCGGCCGATCGACCGGTTGCCGAGCGCGGGGTAGAGGTCGTCGGAGTCGCCGCGGTTGCCGGTGCCGAAGATCTTCGAGAGGTCCCGCTTGCCGTCGGCCTGGAGCAGTTCGATGGCCAGGTGGTGCTCGTCGTTGACGTTGTCGATGGTCTCGTCGACCACGTACACCGAGATGCCCTCGTCGGGGAGGAAGGCGTCCTGGCCGCGCCGGCGGCGGTACTCGACGATCAGGTACTGGGTGTCCTTCATGTGCGTGCCGCTCTGCACGAACAGCACCTCGCCGCCCTCGGCGACGGGCCGCAGCTGGATGCCCTTGGTGGTGCCGGTGACGGCCCGGGGGGTGATCCAGTCGTGGAACATCCGCAGCATCCCGTTGGGGAAGGTCGGCGTCAGCCCGCCGTTGCCCCACGAACCGCCCGCCATCAGGCAGTAGTTGCCGAGCCCGTTGGAGCGGGTCTCGCGCAGCGAGCCGGTGTCGTAGTAGTCGGCCCAGCGGCCGGCCAGGTGGCCCCACTCATGGGCGCAGACGCCGACCGCGCAGTCCTCCGGGACGGTGAGGAAGGTCCGCACCAGCAGGTTCGGGCCGACCTGGACGCCGCTGCCGGGGGTGTTCCACTTGAGGCTCCAGACGTCGTCCGGCGACAGGGTCTGCTCGGCGCCGGCGCCCGCGTGGACGATGAACAGCGCGGTGACGACGCCCTCGTGCAGCACGTCGTAGTCGGTGAAGTCGATGCCCTCGGCGAGGGCCGCCTGCACCGCGTCCCGGGCCATGCCCTGGGCGTTGCGGGGCGGGGTCTGGCCGAGGCCGGAGCTGCCGTCGGTGTAGAAGGAGAGCGGCTGCGGCATCCGGAACCAGCCGTGCACCCGGCCCCGGACGTCGATGCCGTGGGCGTCCGGCGCGGTCGGGTCGTACCCGCTGACCTGGCGGAAGTAGTCGCGCATGCTGCCGGTCGGGAAGGTGTTCTCGCTGAACAGCATCTGCTCGTAGTGGCCGGTCGTGTGGTCGGGCAGGTGCGGGCGGTCGGGGAAGTCGACCAGCAGCACCAGGGTGTTGACGACGCCCTTGAGCTGCCTGGTGGGGCGGGAGATGAGCTGGGCCCCGTTGCTCGGTCCGGGGCGGACGGCCCCGTCGTCGATGCCGATGACGTTCTCGCCGCGCCGCTTGGCGCGCCAGATGAAGTAGAACTGCTCGAAGGTCGTGCCGGCCGGCAGCCGACGGCTGTTCAGGAGGTCCTGGTAGCGGGCCTGGAGCTGGGCGAGGGCCTGCGGTGACAGCGGCACCTGGCAGGCGGGCCCGTGGTGGGGGTCGATCGGGCGGTGATCCGGTGCGGTTAAGGTGTGACGCATGGTGACTGCTCCCCTGGGGCCGGTCCGCCGGGGAGCTGACCCCGCGCGAACCGCGGTCACCGGAATCCGGGCGGGCACGCCCGAGGGCGTCGCACGTCGAGGGGCGGGGGCGCCGAAGGGCGGTCGGGTCTGACCGGAGCCGGTTGCGATTGGGGTGATATGCGGTTGTCTGTCCCCATTCTGACGCCCCGGACGGGAGGAGCACCAGACCCGTCGGACCCTCGGCGCGAACGGATTCCGTCCGCTGGCGCCGTGTCACCACCCGCCGTCGCCGCGCCGCCACGGCCCGTCGTCGCGTCAGTCGCGCCGGCCCTCCGCCGCCGCGGCCGCCGCAGCCGTGAAGGAGGCCGCGAGCTGCGGTGATCCCGCCCAGTGCAGGTGCAGGTACGAAGCGTGAACGTTCCCCTCGGCGAACCCCTCGGTGCGCGGCCCGGTGGGCAGCCGCCAGCCCCAGGCCGGCCGCTCACCCGCCCCGGGCTCGCAGACCGTCCGGTGGAACTCGTGTCCGCGCAGCCGGGTGCCCGTCGGGGCGAGCGGGGAGTCGTGCAGCGCCACCGCCTCGCGGTACCCGAGGGTCAGCCGCTCGGTCATCCGGGCCGCGGTGTCCAGCACCCCGCACATCGGCAGGCCGTCCAACTCCCGCCCCAGGTAGAGCAGTCCGGCGCACTCGGCGGCGATCGGCGCCCCGCCGGCGGCCAGGGCGGCGATCGCGGCGCGCAGCCGCCCGTTCGCGCTGAGTTCCCGGACGTACAGCTCGGGGAAGCCGCCGCCGATCACCAGGCCCGCGGTGCCCGCGGGCAGCTCCGTGGCGTGCAGCGGGTCGAACGGCACCACCTCGGCGCCGGCCGCCGTCAGCAGCTCGGCGTTCTCCGCGTACGAGAAGGAGAACGCGGCGCCCCCGGCCAGCGCGATCCTCGGCCGTACGGCGCCGGCGGCCGCGCCCGGCGCGTCCGGCCCGGCCACCGGGGCGACCTCGGCGGCCGGGTCCCACGGGACGGCGTCCAGCGGGGGAGCGGTGGCGGCCAGGGCCAGCACCGCGTCCAGGTCCACCGAGGCGGCCACCAGGTCGCCCATGTCCCGCACCGCCCGCAGGGCCTCCTCGGAGCGTTCCACGGCCGGGATCAGGCCCAGGTGGCGCGAGGGCGTGGCGACCGCCGCGGACCGCCGCACCGCGCCCAGCACGGGCACCCCCGAACCCTCCTCCAGGGCCTCCCGCAGCAGCTGCTCGTGCCGGTCGGAGGCGACCCGGTTGAGGATCACCCCGGCCAGCCGCACCTGCGGGTCCCAGGAGGCGAAGCCGTGCACCAGCGCGGCCACCGAGCGGGACTGCGAGGAGGCGTCCACGACCAGCACCACGGGGGCGGACAGCAGCTTGGCGACATGCGCCGTGGAGGCCAGCTCGCCCCGCCCGGAGGCGCCGTCGAACAGCCCCATGACCCCCTCGACCACCGCCACGTCCGCCCCGGCCGCGCCGTGCAGGAACAGCGGCGCGACCCGCTCCGGGCCGCACATGAAGGCGTCCAGGTTGCGGCCCGGACGCCCGGCGGCCAGGGCGTGGTAGCCCGGGTCGATGTAGTCCGGGCCGACCTTGTGCGGGGAGACCGCCAGGCCGCGGGCGGCCAGCGCCGCGATCAGGCCGGTGGCGACGGTGGTCTTGCCGGAGCCGGAGGACGGCGCGGCGATGACGAGACGGGGGATGCTGTTCACGGGGCTGCTCGCTCGGAGGATCGCCGGCTCGGGGGCGCCGGCTCGGCGGGGGTGACCGGGTCGGGGGTGACCGGGCCGGAGGGGTGTCCGGGCCCGGGAGTGACCGGGCCGGAGGGGTGTCCGGGCCTGGGAGTGTCCGGGCCGGGAGGGGTGACCGGGCCCGGGGTGTCACCCGGTCAGCGGGTCACCACTCGATGCCGCGCTGGCCCTTGCGGCCGGCGTCCATCGGGTGCTTGACCTTGGTCATCTCGGTGACCAGGTCGGCGAAGCCGGTCAGCGCCTCGGGCGCGTAACGACCGGTGATCACCACGTGCTGGCTGCCCGGACGGTCCTTCAGCACCGCGAGGACCTCCTCGACGTCGATCCACCCCCAGTGCATCGGGTAGGTGAACTCGTCCAGCACGTAGAAGCGGTAGCTCTCGGCGGCCAGGTCGCGCTTGACCTGCTCCCAGCCCTCCTTGGCGGCCTCCTCGCTGGACTCGATGTCACGCTGGACCCACGACCAGCCCTCGCCCATCTTGTGCCAGGCGACCGTGCCGCCCTCGCCGGAGGCGCCGAGCACCTTCAGCGCGTTCTCCTCGCCCACCTTCCACTTGGCGGACTTGACGAACTGGAACACCCCGATCGGCCAGCCCTGGTTCCAGGCCCGCAGCGCCATCCCGAAGGCGGCGGTGGACTTGCCCTTGCCGGGCCCGGTGTGCACGGCGGTGATCGGCAGCGTACGGCGCTGGCGGGTGGTCAGGCCGTCGTCGGGAACGTTCTCGGGGACACCCTTGGGCATGGTGGTCAGGCCGCCTTTCGTACGGAGGAGTGACGTGCGGTCGGATCGTCGGCGCGGCGGGTGTCGCGGACCAGCGCGGCCACGCCCTCGGCGCGCAGCTCGTCCAGGGTGACGGCGGTGGCGCCGAGGTCGGCCGCCAGCCGGTGGGCGAGGCCGAGCCGCACCGGGCCGGACTCGCAGTCCAGCACCACGGCGGGATCGAGCGCGCTGCCGTAGGAATGAGGGCAGGTGGAGCGCTTGCGGCCGGGGAGCGTGCCGTGTTTGG
>NZ_JBSGFD010000368.1:0-4245 GCF_053603215.1 Kitasatospora sp. NPDC004240
CTGCCGGCCGGTGTGCCGGCAGGCGCCGCCGTACGGCCTCCGGCTGGCCGTCACCGGTCGGCCGGACGACCCGGCGCGGGCCCTGGGCGGCACCCTGCGCGACGGCGGGGCCCGGGACCGTACCGCCCGTGCCGCCGTGGGTGGCGGCGCCCTCGGCGCCCAGGTCGGCGTCGATCAGGACGACGTCGAAGGCCCGCCCCTCGATCGCGGCGCGCTCCAGCGCGCGTTCGGCCGCGGCCACGCTGCCGGCGGCGCCGACCTCGACGTCGGGCTCGGCGGCGAGCGCCGCGGCCAGTGCCTCGGCGAAGATCCGGTGGTCGTCGACCACCAGGACGCGGATCCGCCCCATCGTCACTTCTCCCCTGCTCGGCCCGGCCGCACGGCGGGGACCGCGACGCCGTCCCCGGACCGCCGTCCGGACACCCGCACCCGACCGGACCGCCCACGCCCGGTCATGCCACGGCTCCGACCCCCACCGGTACCGGATTCAGCGTACGGGGTGCGGGTCGGCCCGGTGGGGGTTCGGTGAAGTTTCGTCAGGAGGTGCGACATTGGCGCGAGTTCACCCATGGGGGCGGGTCCGGCGGGGTCGTGGGGTGCGGCCGGGCGCGGTCAGTCCCGCGGGGTGCGGCGGGGCAGCAGCAGGGCGGGCAGCAGCGCCAGGACGATCAGGGCGACCGCCCACCCGTAGGTGTCGCGGAAGGCCTCCGCGAGGGCCGGGGCGAGCGCCGTCCGGGCGGAGGCGTCCAGGGCGTGGACCGCCGCGAGCCCGCCGCCGTCCATCGCCGCACCCGGCAGCCGGTCGGCCAGCGCCCCGGTGAGCAGCACCGACATCAGCGCCGTCCCGGCCGAACCGCCCACCTGCTGGACGATGGTGGTCATGGTGCTGGCGGCCGGCACCTCCTCCGGCGCGACCCCCCGGGTCGCCGCGGCCATCGCGGGCATCATGGTCATCCCGACGCCGACGCCCATCACGGTCAGCGCGGCCACCAGCCGCCAGTACGGGGTGTCGGCGGCCAGCTGACCGGTGAAGGCGAGGAACCCGGTGGCGGCGACGGCGACCCCGGTGAGCACCACCCGGCCCGGGGCCACCCGGTCGACCAGCCGTCCGGCGAACCGCATGGTGAGGCCGGTCGCCAACGCCTGCGGGATGCCCAGCAGCCCGGCGCCGGTGGCGCTCTGGCCGCGGATCAGCTGGTAGTAGAGCGGCAGCAGCAGCATCGAGCCGAAGTAGCCGCCGACGAACAGGACGAGCGTCGCGGCCGGCGCGGCGAAGCTGCGCCGCCCCAGCAGCCGCAGGTCGAGCAGCGGCGCGGCGGTTCGCAGCGCCCGGACCACGAAGGCGGCCACCAGGGCCGCACCGGCCAGGACGGGCAGCAGGGCGGCGGGGGCGCCCAGGCCCCCGGCCTCGGCGCCGGTCGCCAGGCCGTAGATCAGCGCGGCCAGGCCCGGGGAGAGCATCAGCAGGCCCGGCAGGTCCAGCCGGCCGGCGGCCCGGGCGCCGCCGTCGCGGGGCAGCAGCCGGGCGGCGAGGAACAGGGCGAGCAGGCCGACCGGGAGGTTGACCAGGAAGATCCAGCGCCAGGAGGCCTGGTCGACCAGCCAGCCGCCCAGCACCGGGCCGGCCAGCGGCCCGACCAGGACGGGGATGCCCAGCACGCTCATGGTGCGCCCGGTGCGGCCGGGATCGGCGGCGCGGACCAGGACGGTCATCCCGACCGGCATCACCATGCCGCCGCCGAGCCCCTGGAGCACCCGGAAGGCGACCAGCGAGGGCGCGTCCCAGGCCGCCCCGGCGAGCACCGAGCCGAGCACGAACAGCGTGATCGCGGTCAGGTAGAGCCGCCGGGTGCCGAACCGTCCGATCGCCCAGGCGGTGACGGGCGTGACGGTGGCCAGCGCCAGCGTGTAGCCGGTGGTGACCCACTGGACGGTGGAGAGCGGGGCGTGGAAGCTCTCCGTGAGGTGGTCGAGGGCCACGTTGACGATCGTGGTGTCGAGGACGGTCATCAGCGAGCCGAGCACGACGACCGCACCGACGGCGGCGGTGCGCGGACCGGCCGGCCGCGGTGACGTCCCGGCGGGGCTGACTGCTGTGGCGGCACTCATGGCGGACCTCCCCCTGCCCGGCCGCGGCTCAGACGCCGTACGGGCGGATCCCGCGGGCCTCCCGCAGGGCCTGCGACCACCAGGTGAGCTGGTCGAGCATGCCCTTGGCGGCGCCGGCGGGGACGGTCGGGTCCAGCAGCCCGCCCGTCTCGTCGAAGAGCGACCAGGCGTTGTGGAGGCTGACGCTGTCGCGCACGGTGACCGCGTGCAGCTCGGCGAAGACCAGCCGCAGCTGCTCGACCGCCCGCAGCCCGCCGCCGAGGCCCCCGTACGAGACGAAGCCGACCGGCTTGGCCTGCCACTCGGCGCGGTGCCGGTCGAGGGCGTTCTTCAGGCCGGCCGGGAAGCTGTGGTTGTACTCGGGGGTGACCACCACGAAGGCGTCGGCCTCGGCGAGGCGGGCGGCCAGCGCGGCGGCCGCGTCGGCCCGTTCGGGGTCCGGCTGCTCGCCGAGCTGGGGCAGCGGGTGGTCGGCCAGGTCGATCAGGTCGAGGTCGAGGTCGCCGCGGGCCTCGGCGGTGCGGACGAACCAGTCGACCACGGTCGGGGCGAAGCGGCCGGGGCGGGTGCTGCCGACGATGACGGCGACGCGGTGCGGGGCGAGGGACATGGCGGACCTCCGGGGTGGTCGTGGCGGGCGGGTTGGGGCGCGTACGGCCCGCGGCCCGGCGTTCGCGCTCCGGGCCGATCGGACGGCACGTCAGGTAAAGTACAACGTGTATGGCAATGTGTACAACGGTGACTGTAATTTCCTGGAGGTGTTCCCATGACCGACCCCTCGACCGGCGCGGCAACCGACCCGGCGACCGGGACCGCGACCGGCCCCGGCTCGGCGGACCGGCCCCGGCGCGGACTCGCCGAGAAGCGCCGGGCCATCACCGGAGCCGCCCGCACGGTCTTCGGCCGGGACGGCTACAGCCGCGCGAGCATCGACGCGATCGCCGCCGAGGCCGGGGTCTCCACCCGCACCATCTACAACCACTTCGCCGGCAAGGAGGTGCTCTTCCGCACCGTCGTCCAGGAGAGCGCCGCCCAGGTCAGGGACGCCCAACTGGACATCATCGAGCGCCGGTTGGCGAAGGTCACCGACCTGGAGGAGGACCTCACCTCGCTCGCCCGGGGCTGGGTGGACCCGCTCACCGACTTCGCCGACCACTTCGCGCTGGTGCGCCAGATCCAGGCCGAGGTCGTCCACCTGCCGCCGGAGGTCCTGCACGCCTGGCAGGACACCGGCCCGCGCCCGGTCCACGCCGAACTCGCCCGTCGCTTCGCCGAACTCGGCGAGCGGGGCCTGCTGGACGTGCCCGACCCCGCCCGGGCCGCCCAGCACTTCACCCTGCTCACCGGCACCGAGATCACCCACCGCTCGTACTTCGGCGCCCAGCCGCTCCCCGAGGCGGAGGTCGAGGAGATCATCACCGCCGGCGTACGGGTCTTCCTGCGCGCCTACCGGGCCTGACCGGGGCCGACCGGGTCCGGGCCGTTCCCGGGATCCCCGGAGACCCCGGGAACGGCCCCCGGGAACGGCCCCCGGGAACGGCGGAGCGCCGCCCGCGGGTCGACGCGGACGGCGCTCGGCCGTGATCCGGGGTGAGGCCTACTGGCCGTTCTTCTCCAGGGTGAACTTCCAGGCGTCGGCGACGATGTCGTCGAGCTCCGGGCGGCGCGGGGTCCAGCCCAGGGCCTCGTGCGCGCGCTGCGCGGAGGCGACCAGGACGGCGGGGTCGCCCGCGCGCCGGCCGGCCATCTGGACGGGGATCTCGCGGCCGGTCACGCGCTTGACGGACTCGATGACCTCGCGGACGGAGAAGCCGCTGCCGTTGCCCAGGTTGCAGATCAGGTGCTCGCCCTGCTTGGCCGCGTCCAGCGCCAGCAGGTGGGCGTCGGCGAGGTCCGCGACATGGATGTAGTCGCGGATGCAGGTGCCGTCCGGGGTCGGGTAGTCGTCGCCGTAGACCGCGATGTGCGGGCGCTGGCCCAGCGCCGCCTGGAAGACCAGCGGGATCAGGTGCGACTCGGGGTCGTGGCGCTCGCCGTACGCGCCGTAGGCGCCGGCCACGTTGAAGTAGCGCAGCGAGACGGCGGCCAGGCCGTGGGCGACGGCCTCGCCGGTGATCAGGTGGTCCACGGCCAGCT
>NZ_JBSGFD010000369.1:0-4245 GCF_053603215.1 Kitasatospora sp. NPDC004240
GAAACCGATGACTCTGCGCGAGATCAAGCCCGGCAACCGGGGCTTCCTCTACGTCAACTCCCACCCCGAGGGCTGCGCGCCCTCGACCGGCTGCCCGGCCGGCTCGAACCGCCAGGCGCCGCCGCCGGATCCGCCCGCCCGGCGGAACGAGCCCAGGTGCAGCGCCGACTGCGACACCCCGCCGGTCGGGGGCGCCCAGTCGCCGTCCGGAACGGTGACGCCCGGCGCGCCGGCCGCCCGCAGCAGCAGCCCGTGCACGTACCCGAGCGGCAGCGCCGGCGGGGTCTCCTCCTCGGTCGAAACGGCGACCACCACCTCGTCCACGGCGGACGCCAACTGCCCCAGATCGACCACCAGTTCGGCGGCCCTGGCCGGCTCGCCCGGCACCGAGCGGGTGGGCAGCAGCCGTACCGCGCCGTCCGGGTCCTGCGGGGTGTTGAAGAAGACGAAGTGCTCGTCGCTCAGCACCTTGCCGCCGCCGCACAGGAACGCCGACACGTCCAGCTCCACCGCGTCCCCGCCGGCCGTGCGGCTCTGCCACACCACCTCGACCCGGGTCCGACGGTCGTCCGGGCCCGCGGCCTCCTCGGCGGCCCCGCCCCGGGCGGCCGCCGTCCCCGCCGAACGGCCCCGGCCGCGGCCGCCCCCCTCGCCGTCGCCCAGCCGGCCGCGCAGGCCCTGCTCGGCCAGCAGCTCCACCAGCTCGGGGCCGCTCACCAGGGACAGCGGCTTGTTGCGGATGTACTCGTACGAGCCGGGGCCGAAGCCGGCCGTGGTGACCAGGATGCCCTTGATCGCGCCGTGGTGGCGCACGGTGGAGTCCAGGTCCCGCACCGCGGTGGGGGAGACCGTCGAGCGGTAGCGCTTGGCCTGGATGACGATGCGTCCGCCGGTCACCGGGTCGAGGTCCTCGGCGACCACGTCCACCCCGGCGTCGCCGCTGCGGGCCGTGGTCATCACCCGGAAGCCGCGCAGCCGGAACAGCTCGGCGATCAGCTCCTCGAACTCGATCGGGTCCATCTCGAACAGGTCCGGGTCGTCCTCGCCGCCCTGCCCGGCGACGCTCCCGCCCACCGTCTCCGGCAGCCGGTCCGGCCGGACCTCGTCCAGCCGCTCCGGACGCGCGGACAGCTTGCCGCCGAGCGCGGTGAAGCACTCCTGGGCCGCCACCCGGTCCAGCGCCAGGCCGGCGAACTCCGCCCGGGTCACCGTCACCGTCGACAGGAACCGCTCCGCCTCGCGGCCGGTCGCCGGGTCGATGCCGCGGACGAAACCGTTCAGCACCACCGAGCGCAGCATCCCGTCGGCGTCCGCCCGGAACAGCTCCGCCACCACCCGCAGCGCACTCTGCGCCAGCACCTCCCGGTACAGCGCCTTGCGCTCGGTGGCCGGCCGGGCCACCTCGGCCTCCCGGTCGTCCGTCTTCACGTACCGCACCCGGCTGCCGGCCGGCACCACGTCCGGTCCGGGCAGCTCCCAGTTCACCACCAGCTCGCGGGTCGACGCCTCCCACGCCGCCACCAGCCGGTGCGGGAACCCCTCCGGCCAGCCCGCCGAGGCGTACAGCACGGCCGAGAAGTACTCCTGCACCGCCTCCGCCTGGCCGCCGCGCAGCCGCTCCAGCAACTCCCGCGTTCCGGCGGCCCGTTCCTCGTCCTGGCGGCGCTGCTGGGCCACCCACTCCAGGTACTGCCCGTGGTACTCCGCCAGCCTGCGCTGCCGGTCGGCCTCGGCGGCCTGCGCCGCGTACCAGTCCTGCTCGAACCGCGCCCGCGCCTGGGCCACGTACGTCTCGTACTGCCGCCAGACCCCCGGGTTGCGGGCCTGCACCGGGTCCGGCGGGGGCACCTGGTAGTGCGCCTGGTCCGGCATCGGGACGGGCTCGCCGAGGCGGCCCGGTTCGAACGGCGGCGCGGTGCGCGGGGTCAGCAGCGACTGCGGCCGGAACGCCGGCTGCTCCAGGCCCGCCGCCAGCAGCCCGCGCAACGCGGCCACCCGCTCGTCCAGTTCGGCCGTCCGCCGGGCCGCCTCGGCCTCCCGCGACTGCTGGTACGCCCGCAGCGCCTCCCGCTCACCCCGCGCCGCCGCCCGCTGGGCCTCGCGCTCCTCCCGCTCCCGCCGGCGCTGCTCGGCCGCCTGGGCCCGCCAACGGGCCTCCTCCCGGCGCTGCTGCTGTCGCTGCGCCTCCGCCCAGACCGCCAGCACCCCGTCGTTCCGCCGCCCCGCCACCGTCCACCCCTTCGCTCCACGCCGGCCTCCCGGCCACGCCCGCCGCCACAATAGAACGTGGACGGGGGAACCTTCCAAGTGCCGGTGAGCTGGGGTGGTGTGCGGCCGGCGGGGTGGGGTCGCGGGGCGGGTGCTGGGGGTGCGGGGCCGTGGGTGGGGGAGCGCGCCGGACTCGGGTGGGCCGGGGTGGGGTCGCGGGGCGGGGGACGGTTGCGGGCGTGGCAGGGCCGGGGTGACGCGGGCGGGCGGGTTCGTGCGCGGTGGGCGCTCCGGCATCGGCGAGCCCGGGTGGTGGTCGGTGCCACAGGGCTGGGTCGATACCCCCGGGGGTACATCTGCTACAGTCGACGACAGATACCCCGGGGGGTACATGGGGGAGTCGTTCGCGCACACAGGAGCACCACGCCATGCACCATCCATCCCCGTTCGACCGTCCCGGCCCGCCCGTCGCGGCCCTGACGCCCGCGCCCCGGCTCACAGCGGCCGAGGCCCGGCGCCGCGCCGCCGCAGGCGCGCTGCTGCTGGACGTACGCACCCCCGGCGAGTGGCGGGACGCCCGGATACCCGGCGCCGCGCACCTCCCGCTGGCCGACCTGATCGCCACCTCCGCGCTCGCCGAGGGGCCGCTCTCCCGGGCATCCCTCGCGGCGCTGGTCGACGGCCGGCAGGTCGTGGTCATCTGTCGCAGCGGCCGGCGATCGCAGCAGGCGGCGTCCCTCCTCGTCCGGGCCGGCGTGGACGCCGCCGACGTCGTGGGCGGCCTGATCGCCTGGGCCGAGGACGGACTGCCGGTGGTGCGCCGACGCACCGGCGCGGGGACGGCATGACCACCCTGGTGCTCGCCCTCGCGGCGGGCGCCGTCGTCGGCCTCGTCCTCGGCGGGCTGGGCGGCGGGGGCGGCATCCTGGCCGTCCCGGCGCTGATCTACCTGCTCGGCCTCGATCCGGCGGCCGCCACCTCGGCCGGGCTGCTGATCGTCCTGGCCACCTCGGTCTCCGCGATCGTCGCCCACACCCGGGCGGGCACCATCCGCTGGCGGGTCGCCCTCGCCTTCGCCGCCGCCGGACTGCTGCCCGCCGCCCTCGCCGGCGCGACCGCCGCCCGGCTCCCGCAACCCCTGCTGACCGCCGCGTTCGCCCTGGTCGCGGCCCTCGCCGCGATCCGGATGCTGCGCCCGCCGAGAACCGCGACCGAGGCCTCGGCGGGCGCCACGGCCGCATCGCAGACGCAGGCCACGCCGGGGTCGCCGGACGGCCCGGAGGCACCGGCCGGGCCCCGCCCGGCCCGGGTCGCCGCCACCGGCGCCGGCCTCGGCGCGGTCACCGGACTGCTCGGCGTCGGCGGCGGCTTCCTCGCCGTCCCCGCCCTGGTCGGCGCGGTCGGCCTGCCGATGGAACTCGCCGTCGGCACCAGCCTGCCCGTCATCGCCACCAACGCCCTCTCCTCGCTCGCCACCCGGGGCGGCGCCGGCGGCGGCCTGGACTGGGCGGTCCTCGCCCCCTTCGCCGGGGCCGCCGTCCTCGGCGCCTGGGACGGCCGGCGGCTGGCCGCCCGGCTGCGCGGCGCCGTGCTCCAGCGGGCCTTCGCCGTCCTGCTGCTGGCCGTCGGCGTGGGCATGGCCGCCGACGCCCTGCTCTGACACACCCCGCCCCCCTTCCCTACCGTCCCGCCCCCGCCCCGACAGTCACACCGGAAGGAACCCCGCGTGAACACCGCACTCACCCCCGCCGAGGCCCACGCCCGCCTGGACCACCTCACCGTCGTCGACGTCCGCACCCCCGGCGAGTACGCCTCCGGCCACGTGCCCGGCGCGCTCAACATCCCGCTCGACCGCCTCGGCGAGGCGCTGCCCGCGCTGCGCGAGGCCGCCGGGCGCGGCGAGGTCCTGGTGGTCTGCGCCTCCGGTGCCCGCTCGGCGACGGCCTGCGCCGAGCTCGCCGCCGCCGGTGTGCCGGTGGCCACCCTCACCGGCGGCACCTCCGCCGGGCGGTCGACGCCGTGGCCGGCGGCCGTCCA
>NZ_JBSGFD010000370.1:0-4243 GCF_053603215.1 Kitasatospora sp. NPDC004240
GGCGCTCTGAACGTTCTACGGGCCGGGCTGGTCCGTCGCGACGCCAACCCGGCATAGCGAGAAGCCCCCGGCTTCAGCCGGGGGAGGAGTCACGGTAGGCGGCGTCGGTTGCGAGGCGGCCACATGCCCGGTACCCCAGGACCGGGGCGTGCCCGGCGGCATCCTCTGCCTCCTCGGGGTCGTCCTGGCGTTCGCCGGAGGCGCCAACGCCCTGTCGTCCGCCTCCGCCGCCCGAGCCGCCCGCCGCGCCCAGCGCCCGCCGAGGCACTGACCGGCCGAGCGGTGCTCAGGTCGCCTCGTCGTTCAGCCGTCGGCGGTGGGGCTTGCCCGCGCTGCCGGGGGCGATCTCCCGGGGCGAGCAGCTCTCCAGATCCGTGAGGCGGGTCGTCCACTCCTCGCCACCGCCGAGGGGCCTCAAGTAGGCCCTGCCGGCGATGTGTTCGAGGAAGACCCCTTCCCGTGGCCTGCCGTCCACACGGTGACCGAGGTCGCGTACCACCTCGTGCGGAACGAACTCGGGCGGGTCGTGTCGCCGGCTCTCGGGCATGGGGGCTCTCCGTGGGTCGTGCCGCGCCCGCGGCGTCTCGCCTGATATGGCCATGGTGACCCGGTCCCCCTACGATCGGAAGGCTTTCCCACTTGACAGTTGCCCCCGTGGGATTCGCGCCGAGACGAAGGCCTGATGATGCGTGAGACGCAACTGGATCCGTCGGCATCGCCGCTCGCCGCGTTCGGCGCGCAACTGCGCAGGTCGCGCAAGGCGGCGGGGCTGAGCCAGGCCGAGCTGGGCGCGCGTACCCAGTTGAGCGACAGTCAGGTCTCCAACCTCGAACGGGGCACTCGCAGTCCCACACTTGACTGGGTGCGCAGCGCGGACCGCGTGCTGCGCACCGGGGAGACGCTGGAGCTGACGTACTGGACGCTCAACGGTTCCTCCCTGCTGCCGGGGTACCCGGAGTACGTGACCAAGGAGCGGGAGGCCGTGGTGATCCGGCTGTTCGAGCTCGGCGTCATCCCGGGCCTGGTGCAGACGCGCGAGTACGCCGAGGCGCTGGAGGCCGGGGCCGCCGCGCGGGGCAGCGTCACGGCCGAGCAGGGCGCCGAGCGCGTCCGCCTGCTCCTGGACCGGCAGGAGCGGATCAACCGCGACCCCGCCCCGCTGGTCCACGTGATCCTCGACGAGAGCTGCCTGAGGACCAGGGTCGGCGGGGCGGCGACCGTGGCACGCCAGTTGAAGCACATCGAGGAGCTGGCGGCCCGGCCCAACTACGTCGTCCAGGTGGCGCCGTACGAACTGGGGGCGTCGCGGCCCTTCATGCGGTCGATGTCGTTGCTCCACCTTGGCGACGGCACCTCGCTCGGGTATACCGAGACCCATCAGCGCGGCTACCTGGAGAGTGACCGGGCCACCGTGTCCGCATGGGCCCGGGAATACGATCTGCTCCAGGTCGAGGCGCTGTCGCAGGTGGCATCGCTCGCATTGATCGGCACGGCGCGAAGGGATTCTTCAGCATGAGTGAGCACGTTGATCTGACCGGCGCTTCCTGGGTCAAGAGCAGCTACAGCGGCAACGGGGGGCAGTGCGTCGAGGTCGCCTCCGGCCTTCCCGGCCTCCGGGCGGTCCGGGACTCGAAGGACCCGGGCGGCCCCGCGCTCGTCCTCACGGCCGGCGCCTTCGCCGCGTTCGTGGCGGCGGTGAAGGCCGGCCGCTTCGGCGAGGTCTGAACCGCGCGGGGGCCGCCACCGGATGCTTCGCGGGGCCGAGGCCGACGCTCCTCCTCGGGTCGCTCGACGCGGTACGGCGGCCCGCGGATCAGCGGGTGCCGCCGTCCTGCGGGAGGAGGAAGTCCAGCAGGACCTGGCGGCTCGTCTGCGAGGTGAGGCTGCCGTAGGCGTCGTCGAAGGCGTGCTCGGCGAAGGGGAGCACCTTGACCGTGGTGTCGACGTCCACCGCGCGGAGCCGGGCGGCGAGGTCGCGGACGGAGCCGGGGAGGGCGCTGCGGTCACGGTCCCCGACGACGAGCAGGGTGCGCGGCAGGCCGCGGCGGACGTCCTCGACCGGGGAGACCGACCGGTAGCGGTCCGGGTACTGCTGCGGGGTGCCGCCGGTGAAGAGCTCGGCGGCCTCGCGGGTGCCGGCCACGTCGTGGTTCCACATGTCGGTGACGTCCGTCCCCGGGTAGAAGCCGACGACCGAGTACGGCGGCTGCGGGGCGGAGCCGCCGGGGGCGGGAAGGGTGCCGTTCCGCAGCCGGTAGGCGGTGTTCAGCGCCAGGGTGCCGCCGGCCGACATCCCGCCCAGGGAGACGCGCGACGGGTCGATGCCGTACTCGTCGGCGTGCTCGCGCACCCAGCCCAGGGCGGTGGCCAGGTCCTGCGGGGCCTGGTCCCAGGTGGGCCGGCCCGGGGCGGCCAGCCGGTAGTCGACGGCGATGACGGCGACCCCGCGGTCGGCGAGCCAACGGCCGGTGCCGCGCAGATCGCCGCGGTCGAAGGTGTGGAAGCCGCCCGCGTGGGCCAGGACGACGGCGGGCGCACGGCCCGTGCCGCGCCCGCCCGGCAGGTACAGGTCCGCCTCCAGGGCCTCGGCGCCGCGGGTCGCGTACGTGGCGGTGGCGTCCGGCCGGACGTCCGGGTAGGCGAGCTCGGTGAGGACGTCACCGAAGGAGACCCGCACGCCCTCGCGCCGGGCGTCGGCGAACTGGACCCCGCCGACGACGAGCGCGGCGGCGGCCGACAGGGCGGTCACGGCGGTGAGCGTCCGGCCCCAGCGGACCAGCCCGCGGCGCCACGCGAGCACACCGAGGGCCGTACCGAGCAGTGCGAGCGCGGCCGTGTGGAAGGGGTACTGGCCGCCGATGACCGGGCCGATCACACCCGCCTTCGGGATCGAGGGGATGTAGGCGCCCAGCATGATCGCGGCCGTCAGGAACGCCAGGAGCGAACCGATGAGCGCGACGGTGAGGCGCAGCGCCCTGACCGGCCACCGGACGGGCGCGGGCGCGGAGGTGGAGGCGGAGTCGGGTGCCGGAGCGGCGCCGGTTTCGGCGGGATCGGTGGGATCGGTGGGATCGGCGGGGGTGGCAGGCTCGGCGGGCTGAGCGGGCCCGGTGGCCGGAAGACTGGACATGGTTGACGCTCCGATGCGTGGGTGCGAGGGCCGGGGACGCGCGGCCGGGCCCTGACGCCCGGACGCACCACGACTCTCGCGCCCACCACCCCCGCCCGGCGTCCCCCGCCGGAGCCGTCCTTCGGGGTAGCTCCTGAGAGGGACGTCCGCGCGATCGCGCTCCCGCTACGTGGGCGGTGAGGCGGGGGTGACCAGCCCGCTCTCGTACGCGAAGACGGCGGCCTGGGTGCGGTCGCGCAGGTGGAGCTTGTGCAGGATCCGGCCGACGTGGGTCTTGACGGTCTCCTCCGCGACGGTCAGCCGCTCGGCGATCTCGGCGTTGGACAGGCCCTCCGCGATCCGGCGCAGGACCTCCGTCTCCCGCCCGGTGAGCCGGTCGACCGCCATGCCGTTGCCTTCGCCTTCGCCGTCGCCGCGCCGCGGGCCGTGGCCCAGGCGGGCGAACTCGGTGATCAGCCGCTGGGTGAGGGCGGGGGAGAGCAGGGCCTCACCGCGGGCCACCACCCGGACGGCCTCGGCGAGTTCGAGACCGGAGGCGTCCTTGAGGAGGAAGCCGCCGGCGCCCGCGCGCAGCGCCTCGTAGACGTACTCGTCCAGGTCGAAGGTGGTCAGGACGAGGACCCTCGTCCGGGATCCGGGGCGGGCGGTGATCCGCCGGGTGGCCTCGATGCCGTCGAGCCCGGGCATCCGGATGTCCATCACCACGATGTCGGGGCCCAACTCCCCGGCCAGCGCGACGGCCTGCTCGCCGTCCGCGGCGGTCGCCACGACCGCGATGCCGGGCTGCGCGTCGAGCAGCACCGAGAAGGCCTCGCGGACCATGGCCTGGTCATCCGCGATCATCACACGGATCGTCATACGGAGCTGTCCTCGTTCTTCCTGTGCCGGGTACCGGTCGTGCCGCTCGTGCCGGTCGTGTCGCCGTACCCGCCGGTGCCCCTGGTGCCGTCCGTCCCCTCGTCCCCGCCCTCGTGGGCCGGTTCGCCGGGTGGGACGGGCAGTTCGGCGGCGACCTCGTAGCCGCCGTCCGGCGCGGGGCCGGCGAGCAGCTCGCCGCCGAGCATCGCGGCGCGCTCGCGCATGCCGACGAGGCCGTGGCCCGCGCCCGGCGAG
>NZ_JBSGFD010000371.1:0-4176 GCF_053603215.1 Kitasatospora sp. NPDC004240
CGTGTGATATTCCGATCACCGTGCCCGGCGCCGGCCCGCCGGCGGCCCGCTGTACGACGGGCCGGGCGGGGCCGGGAACGGAGTCGCCGGGTGCCGGGGGCGCCGGTGCCGGGGCGGAGGTGGACGCCGGTGCGGCGCCCGGGCGCCGGGCCGTGACCGGGAGGCCGTCGAGCGGCGCCCCCAGTCCGGCCCGGCGGGGAGCCGGGGCCGGACCTTCGGGTGCCGTGACGGGGGCTTCCGGGGCGGAGGCCGGGCTCAGGGCCGAGGCCGGGGCCGTCGCCTCCGGGCTCAGGGCCCGCTGGACGGGCTCCGCGCCGAGCGTGCCACGAGTGGGCTCCGCGGGCCCGGGGGATGGAGTGCCCGCGGAGGGCTTGGAGAGGGGCGCGGCGGCCGGTCCGGCCTGGTGGGCCGGTCGGGCCGCCAGCCGTCGGACCGGAGGAAGGGGGCGGGCGCGGGTCAGCGAGGGCCGCGCCGGGGCGACGCCCGGTCCGACGGACGACCGTTGGACGGCGGGCACGCGGACCACCGCGACGGGGTCGGCCGGTGGCGCGTCCGGCGTCACGGATGCCCCGGCGTCACCGGGCTCGCCGAACTCGGGCAGGGCCAGCGGGAGTTCACCCGACACCGCCCGCTGCACCGCCGTACCGGGCGAGGGCACCGCCCGCAGCAGCCCGTGCAGTACGCCGCCCGGCGCCCGTTCGCTCACCAGATGGCCCATCGACCCCTGGAAGCCCATGAATTGACGAGTCGTCAGGCCACCCTCGAACCCGCCGGGGTCGCTGAGCAACCCGCCGCCGTCACCCCGCAGCGCCCGCTGGATCGGCGGCACCGCGCGCCAGTGTCCGGCCGCCCGGGGTTCCGGTGAGGCCGTGGACGGCCCGGCCGACGCGTCGCCGTCCACGACGGCGGCCGGCGCCCCGGCGGAAGCCGCGGCCGCCGCTTCCCGCCGCTGTCCCTGCCGTGGACGGAGCCCCAGACGGTCCCGCAGTGCCACGTCGGTTCACCCTCCCTCGTTGATCCTCGTGTTGATCCGGCCGATCTCCCGTACCCAGCGGGCGCGTTCCCCGTGGGTGAGGTCGAGCAGCCGGTCCTGCTCCCAGTGGAAGTGGTAGGCGATGTACGCGATCTCCTCGTACAGGCGGTCGGTCGCGTACGTCACGATTCCCCCAGGCGCCCTCCGGAGAGCTCGACCTCGAAGGGCGTCTCGCAGGACGGGCAGGTGACCGCGGCGCGGGTGTGGCCCTCGGCGTTGATCCGCCGGTAGAAGTCCTGGAGGAAGGCGAGGTCGGAGGCGAACAGCTCCTCCACCACCGCCCCGCCGGGGTTGACCAGGCTGCCGAGGCGGGTGATCACCGAGCCGAGCAGCACCACGGTCAGGTAGGCCGGGTTGTTCTTCACCCGCAGGTCGATCAGCGGCATCAGCTCGTCGCGGGCGGTGGCCAGGCGCATCGCGCCGTGCCGGTGCAGGGTGCCGGACGGGTCGAGGTAGCCGCGTGGCAGCTCGAACTCGAACTCCGTCCGGAAGCCCGAGGCCGGCCCCGGACGTGCTTCACCCGGGTAAGCCTCCGGTCCGGGGGCACCGGGCCCGCCGTACGCACCCGGCCCGCCGTGCCCACCGGGAACGCCGTGCCCACCGGGAACGCCGTACGGGCCCGGCGCGCCGAACCCCTCGTCCTCGCCCTCCTCCGGGCGGGCCGGGGACCCGCTGACACTGCGGCGCCTCATGCGAGCTCGACGTCCTCGAAGACGATGGTGACCTTCTCCAGCGCGGCCTGGGAGTCACCGGCCTTGAGGTTCGGGCCCTCCCACTTCTTCACCCAGGCGTTCTTGAGGTTGACCGTCCGTACGGGCTTGTTGGTGGAGTCCTTGACCACGATGGACAGCGACTGCCGCGCGGTGGCGACGTTGCCGCGGATGAAGGACTCCTCCAGCCACTTGGAGAAGGTCGGGCTCTGGCCGAGGCCGCGGCCGATGGTGACCTCGCCGCCCTTGCGGGCGCCGGCCAGCTTGCGGATCAGCAGCTGGCCGGTCTTGGTGACCTCGGCGTGGTCGATCGAGTCCATCTCGAAGGAGAGGCCGCTGACCTCCTGCACGGTCTCCACCTCGTACGCGCCGAGCTGGACCGTGAAGATGTGGGTCGCGATCGCCATTCCGGCCATGTCGGTCATGTGCGCGCTACCGCCTTTCTGACGTTGGGTTGGTGGGTTCGACTACCGGCCGGCGGCCGCCGCTCGGTGACCGCCGGGCCGGCGGTCGCCGGCTACTCGTTGACCAGGCTGGTGCTGTCGGAGAACTGCGCCAGGCGGAAGACCACGAACTCGGCGGGCTTCACCGGGCAGATGCCGATCTCGCAGACCACCTGGCCGAGGTCGACCGACTCCGGAGGGTTGGTCTCGGCGTCGCACTTGACGTAGAACGCCTGGTCGGCGGTGGCGCCGAAGAGGGCGCCGCGCCGCCATTCCTCCATCAGGAAGGCGGAGATGTCGCGCCGGATGCTGATCCACAGCAGCTCGTCGTTCGGCTCGAAGACGGTCCACTGGGTGCCCAGCAGGATCGACTCCTCCAGGTAGTTGAAGAGCCGGCGCACGTTGATGTAGCGCCACGCCGGGTCGGAGGCGAGGGTGCGGGCGCCCCACACCCGGATGCCCCGGCCGGGGAAGGCCCGGATGCAGTTGACGCCGATCGGGTTGAGCAGGTCCTGCTCGCCCTTGGTGACGGCGGTCTGCAGGTCGATCGCGCCGCGCACCACCTCGTTGGCGGGCGCCTTGTGCACCCCGCGCTCGTTGTCGTTGCGGGCCCAGATGCCCAGCATGTGACCGCTCGGCGGCACGAAGCGGTTGCGGCCGGTGGCCGGGTCGAAGACCTTGATCCACGGGTAGTACAGGGCCGCGTACTTGGAGTCGTAGCCCGCGCCCTCCTGGCGCCACTCGCGCACCTGGCGGGGCGTCAGCTCGGGCAGCGGGTCGAGGACGGCGACCCGGTCGCCCATCAGCTCACAGTGCGCGATCATCGCCGTCTGCACGGCCTTGACGCCCTCGGCGTCGATCAGGCCCTGCTGGTGGGCGGCCATCAGGTCGGGGACGGCGAGCATGGTGATCTCGTCGACCGCCTCCAGGCCCGCGAAGCCGGTCCGCGCGTCGGCGTCGCCGATGTACTCGGCGGCCGAGATGCCCGCCGGCACCACCTCGGCCGGGCCGGCGGGGACGGCCAGGGTGAGCGTCTGCTTCTGCGGGCGGGTGAGGGCGCCGGCGCTGCCGGGGGCCTCCTCGACCAGGATCAGCGTCGAACGCTCGCGCACCTGGGTGACCACGTAGTTGCGGGCGCTCTTCTTCGCCGAGACGTCGAAGTTCTCCACCGGGCGGCCGCCCTGCTGGACGACCAGCCGGAACCGGTCCTCGCCGGGCGCCTCGCCCTCGGCGTCCGCCACCTCGACGGTGACCTCGCCCTCGGCGCCGGCCCGCGCGGCGATCCGGAACGAGCCGAGCGCCACCGGCTCGCCGGTGGTCAGTTCCTTGGCCCGGGCACCGCCCTTGGCCAGCGCCGCCTTCGCCGCCGGGTCCGCCACCTCGGCGCCCACCCGGACCACGTACGCGATGCCGCCGCCGTTGGCGAAGTACCCGTAGACCGAGTGCGCGAGGTACGAGCCCTCCACGAAACCGCCGAACAGCTGGACGTACTGGCTCCACGTCGTCACCAGGCTCGGCGTGTGGAACGGTCCCTTCTCCGCGAACCCCACGAACGCGGCGACGGACGTCCCCACCCCCTCGATCGGCCGGGGCCCGCTGTGGACCTCCTCCACGTACACCCCGGGCGACAGGTACTGCGGCATGCTCGGCACCCCTCCAACGACAACTCCGTCAGCGGCCCACCCTCCCCGCCGCCACCCGGTGCGCGGAACGGCCGCCGGTCACCAGTGCGGGGCAGCGCGGGGTGCCTGATCGGGCAGGGGGTCCGGGGCCGGGGCCGGCGGCCGGGCCGTGGGGCGCGGCGGGACTGCCCCGGTGTCTGCCCGAACGGCCATGGCGGGGCCGTGGGTGGCTGCCGACCATGCAAGGACCATCGCCACCGCCACCGTTCGGAGGGTTCATGCACGCTCACGACGAAGGGCGGCGGCCGCACGAGCGGCCGCCGCGGACCGCGGCCACCGGGGACCGTCCCGCGGCGGCCACGCCGGCC
>NZ_JBSGFD010000372.1:0-4141 GCF_053603215.1 Kitasatospora sp. NPDC004240
GTGGTGCCGTGCGCGAGGTGGGTGCGGGCGGCGAGCAGGGCCTCCTCGGCGATGCCGGAGGCGTAGGAGGCGCCGCCGCCGCCGTGGACGTGCAGATCGACGAAGCCGGGGACGACGGTGTGGCCGGTCAGGTCGAGGTCGCCGGCCTGCGCCGGGCCGCCGAGGCCGGTGATGGCCGTCCCCCCGACCGAGATCCGGCCGTTCTCGACGACCCCGCCGGGCAGGACCAGACGGGCACCGGACAGGGCACCCCGCGGCGCAGCCGCTGATTGAATCCGCGCGGTCACGCGGTCACCTCCATGGTGAGCAGGTCCCAGGCGAGCAGGCCCGCTCCCAGGGATGCGGCGGTGTCTTTGAGCATGGCCGGAACGACCTCGGGCGGCATCTGGAAGGTCAGCCGCTCGGTGACGGCCGCCCGCAGCGGCGTGAAGAGCGTGTCGCCGGCCTCGGCCAGCCCGCCGCCGACGATCACCGTGGACGGGTCGAGCAGGCTCTGGGCCAGCACGATCCCGTCCGCGAGCGCGTCCACGGCGTGCTGCCAGACCGCGACCGCGCGGGGGTCCCCGGCGTCCACCGCGACGGCGCAGGATGCCGCGTCGGCGTCGGGGTCCCCGCAGGCCTCGGCCCAGGCGCGGGAGACGGCGGAGGCCGAGGCCAGCGTCTCCAGACAGCCCCGGGCGCCGCAGCCGCAGGCCGGGCCGCCCGGGCGGACGACGACGTGGCCGATCTCGCCGCCGTACCCGTGCGCTCCGGCCTCGATCCGGCCGTCGATGCCGATGGCGCCGGCGATGCCGGTGCCGAGGGCGATGAACAGGAAGCGCTCGACGCCCCTCCCGGCCCCGAGGCGGCCCTCGGCCAGGCCGCCGGAGCGCACGTCGTGGCCGAGGGCGACCGGCATCGCGGTGCCGTCCGGCCCGGCCAGGCGCTCGCCCAGCAGCTTGCGCAGCGGCAGGTCGCGCCAGCCGAGGTTGGCGGAGAAGACCGCGATGCCGTTCCCCTCGTCGATCGTCCCCGGGACGGCGACGCCCGCCGCGGCCGGGGCGACGCCGAAGCGGCTGCGGCCCTCGTCCGCCAGGTCGGCGGCGAAGTCGAGGATGGCGGCGACGACGGCGTCCGTGCCGTGCTCCCGCCCGGTCGGTCGGCGTGCTTCGAACAGCACGGAGCCGTCCTGGGCGAGCAGCGCGGCCTTCATGCCGGTGCCGCCTACATCGAGTGCGATGACGTGCTTCACGGGGGACAGTTTCCCTTGGTCTGGTCGGAGAGGTCTAGTCCAGTTGACGGATTGGTCTGGTCCAGACTGGGTGAGCTTTGTCGCAGAAGCTTGCGGTAGATGGTGCTTTGGGGCCGGCTCGGCGGTGGCGATTTGTTGCGCATCGCGCAACGTCGTCCGCACTTCGATAACTACCGTCCAGAGGTATGGACCACTGTGCACGCTTTTTGCCAGTGTTGCGGCCTCCCCTCAGCCGGATACCCCCGTCCGGCTCCACCCACCTCCCCCGACGAAGGCGGTACCCGCGTTGAAGCCCGCGTTGAAGAGGCGTGCCCAGGCCCCCACCCGGCTGTTCGGCACGGCGCTCGCCGCCACCCTGCTGCTCACCTCGGTCACCGCCTGCGGCCAGGACGACGGCACGGTCACCCTGCGGCTGGTGGCGGCCGACTACGGGGAGAACGAGGCGACCAGCTCGAAGCCGTACTGGGACGACCTCGCCCGGCGCTTCGAGGCGGCCAACGCGGGGATCAGGATCGACGTCGAGGTGGTCTCCTGGACCGACATCGGCAAGCGGGTCGACGACATGGTCCGCGGCGGCGACTCGCCCGACCTGCTGCAGACCGGCGGCTTCGCCGACCACGCGGCCGCCGGGCGGCTCTACCCCGCCGCCGAGGTCCTCACGATGGAGACGCACGCCAACTTCATCGACTACCTCTCGCACGCCGGCCAGATGCTCGGCACCCAGTACGGCATCCCGTTCGTCTCCTCCTCGCGGCTGCTCTTCTACAACCGGGCGGTGTTCCAGAAGGCCGGGATCGACAAGCCGCCGGCCACCTGGAGCGAGCTCAAGCAGGCCGCCGAGAAGGTCCGCGCCAAGGCGCCGGGCGTGCTCCCGTACGCGCTGCCGCTCGGGCCGGAGGAGGCCCAGGCCGAGTCGATGCTCTGGACGCTCAGCGGCGGCGGCAGCCTCTCCGACGACGTCGGCAACTACGCCATCGACTCCGGCCAGAACCAGGCCACCTTCTCCTGGCTCAAGAGCAACCTGGTCGACGCCAGGCTCACCTACGCCGACCCGGGCTCGGTCAACCGCACCTCGGCGTACAAGGAGTTCGCGGAGGGCAAGGTGGCGATGCTCAACGGCCACCCGACGCTGCTGCGGATGGCCGCCGCCGGGAAGATCGACTTCGCCACGGCGCCGATCCCGCGCAAGGACGGGCTGAACCGGACCGGCAGCCTCGGCGTGGCGGACTGGATGATGGCGTTCAAGGCCAACGGCCACAAGAACGAGGTCAAGAAGTTCCTGAGCTTCGTCTACGCCAAGGACAACCAGCTGCGCTTCGACGAGAAGTACAACATGCTGCCGGTCACCCAGGACACCTTCGACGCTCTGACCGGGAACGGGACGCACAACGACCTCAAGCAGTTCGCGACCGGGCTCGCCACCGCCAGCTTCTACCCCTTCGGCGACCCGGCCTGGGCCGACGTCAGCAACCGGATCAAGACGGGGATCGGGCGGGCGGCCACCGGGGACGCCAAGCAGGTGCTGCAGGAACTCCAGGCGGCGGCGGTCAAGGAGGCCGAGCGGGCCCGGAAGTAGCGGCGGGCCCGGGGCCGGGGTCGGGGCCGGGGTGGTGGCGGGCACCCGGGGCGCCGGTCGCCGGCCGGGGGAGAATGGGCCCGGTGCGGAGAGGTGGTGGCGGGCGTCATGGGTGAGCTCGGGGAGCGGGATCTGGCCGTGTTGGAGCTGGAGTCCCGGCAGTGGCGTACGGCGGGGGCCAAGGAGCGGGCGATCCGCGAGGAGCTCGGGCTCTCCGGCACGCGGTACTACCAGCTGCTGAACGCGCTGCTGGACCGGCCGGAGGCGCTGGCGCACGCGCCGGTGCTGGTGAACCGGCTGCGGCGGGTCAGGGAGGCCCGGCGCGGGGCCCGGTAGCCGGGCCGCCGCGAGCTCGCGGGAGGGCCCGGCCGGCGTGGTGGAGCGGTCCGGGTGAGACGGGCCCGGTCGGGCTGCCGCGCGGTCCGGGTGAGGCGGGGCCGGTCGCTGGGTAGGGTCCGGACATGGGTCTCACAGGGTTGCCGGAGCCGTCCACCGCCGCCGGGAGGGCCGGGCTGGCCGCATTGCTGGACGCTCCCGGCGAGGCGGTCGTCGCACTGGACTTCGACGGCACGCTGGCACCGATCGTGGCCGATCCGGCGACCGCCCGCGCCCACCCCGGGGTGGCCGGCGCGCTGGGCGCGCTGGCCCCGCTGGTCGGGTCGGTGGTCGTGGTCACCGGCCGCCCGGCGGCCCTCGCGGCCGAGTACGGCGGCTTCGCCGGCCCGGGCGCGGCCGGCGGCGCCACCGGCGGCGGGGACGGGCCGGTGGTGCTGGGCCACTACGGGGCCGAGCGCTGGGAGGCCGGCGAGCTGACCGCCCCGCCGCCGCACCCCGGCGTCGCGGGGGCGCGGGCCGCGCTGGACGGCGTACTGGCACGGGCGGGCGCCCCGGCGGGGACGTGGGTCGAGGACAAGGGCCGCTCGCTGGCCGTGCACACCCGGCGGACGGCCGACCCGGTGGCGGCGTTCGAGCTGCTGGGCCCGCCGGTGGCGGCGCTGGCCGCCGAGCACGGGCTGATGGTCGAGCCGGGCCGGCTGGTGCTGGAGCTGCGTCCGCCCGGGGTGGACAAGGGCGCCGCGCTGGAGGGCTTCCTGCGCGAGCGCGGCGCGCGCTCGGTGCTGTACGCCGGGGACGACCTGGGCGACGTGGCCGCCTTCGCGGCGGTGGAGAAGCTGCGCGGTGAGGGCCTGGCCGGGCTGCTGGTGTGCAGCGGCGCGGTGGGCGACGCCCCGGTGCGCGAGCTCGCCGACCGGGCCGACCTGGTGGTCGGGGGCCCGGCCGGCGTGGTGGAGCTGCTGGCCGCGCTGGGGGCGGCGCTCGGCGCGGCGCGCTGA
>NZ_JBSGFD010000373.1:0-4090 GCF_053603215.1 Kitasatospora sp. NPDC004240
GGCCGCGGTGACGGCCAGACCGAGCGCGGCGGCGAGCGCGCCGAGCGCCGTCGTGCCGCGGGAGCGGTGCCGTGGACGGGACAGCGGCGGACGTGGGGCGTGGGGGCGCGCGGAACCGGGGCGAGTCATCGCCACTCCTTCGCTTCGCGTGGGCGCGGATTCTGAAAAGGGCGGTTGTCAGATCGCGTTACCCGACGGTAGGGACGACCCGGCCGTCCTGGCAAGACCCCGGTGCGCGACAATTGACCCGGCGTCAGCGATTGTCGGGGGTGGGGACGGCGATGGGTGGGCCCACGGGCACGTACGGCGGCAGGTCGGCGCAGGAACGGCGGGCCGAGCGCCGCGAGCGCTTCCTGGCCGCGGCGCTGGACCAGTTCGGCGGCCGGCCCGGCTACCGGTCCGCCTCGGTGACCGGGCTGTGCGAGGCGGCCGGGCTCTCCACCCGGCAGTTCTACGAGGAGTTCCGCAACCTGGAGGACGTCCTCGCCCGGCTGCACCTGCTGGTCAACGACTGGACCGAGCAGGCCGTCCTGGCGGCGCTCACCGACACCGCCGGGCTCGACTTCGACCGGCGGATCGCCGCCGTCCTGCGCGCCTACGTCACCGCCGCCACCTCCGATCCGCGGCGGCTGCGCATCGCCTTCGTCGAGATCATCGGCGTGAGCGAGGAGCTGGAACGCCAGCGCCTGGTGCGCCGCGGCCGCTGGGTGGACCTGATCCTCGCCGAGGCCGAGGCAGCCGCCGCCCGCGGGGAGGTCGCGCCGCGGGACCACCGGATCGCCGCCACCGCCTTCATCGGCGCGGTCAACGGCCTGCTGCACGACTGGACGGCCGGGCAGTTCGAGGCCACGCTCGACCAGGTCGTCGACGAGCTGGTGGCCCTCCTCCTCGGCGCCGTCCGCCCGCGGCCGCGCTGAGACCGCCCGTCCCGCCGCACGCCCGCGCGTCCGCCGCGGTCCCGGGTGAGGTCCCGCCGGGGCGGTACCCAGAGTTCGGCACGGGGGTTGGGTAGCGGTACGCATTGATCCCGGACCGGCGCGGTCGGTTTCCTGGAGTCTCCTGTACCGAGCAGTACGAAGCCGCCGATCCACGACCCCACCGGAGGCCGACATGACCCGCCGCGAACGATTCCGGCTCTACGCCCAGGAGCACTTCACCGCCCTCGACGACCCGGGCCTCGTCCAGCCGGCGCGGCGCGGTGGCGTCGTCCGGCGCACCCGCCTGGCACGCCTTGCCCGCCTGTCCCGGCTGGCCGAGCGCGCGGGGCACCAGCACCACTGAGCAGCCGTCCGGTCATTTCGTCCGGTCGTCCCGTCCGTCCGCCGGTCCGGACGCACCGGCCGGGCCGGGGCCGGGCCACCGTGCCCGAACCCCCGTCAGCCGTCCGAACCCTCGTCAGCCGCCCGGAATATCCGGGCGGCTGCGCTGTTCCGGGGTGTCGCCGAGGTCCGCACCGGCCAGCGCCTCGCGCAGCTCCGGGCGGGTGACGCCGAGCTTGCGCAGCACGCTCGCCACGTGGTGCTCGACCGTCCGGGGCGAGAGGAACAGCGCCCGGGCGATGTCCTGGTTGGCCGCGCCCTGGGCGGCCAGCGCGGCGACCTGCCGTTCGCGCGGGGAGAGTCGCTCGCCGTAGCCCCGCCGGCCGGGGGAGGAGGGCCGGCCGAGACCGAGGTCCCGGCGCAGGCGCTGGCAGCGGGCCGCGTCGGAGGCCGCGCCCAGTTCGAGGTACGCCTGTTCGGCCGCGCCGATCCGCTCCCCGGCCGCGGCACGGTCGTGCTCCGCCAGGGCGGTGCCGGCGCGCTCCTCGGCCCGCGCGGCCTCGTACGGGCGGCCGATCCCCTGCCAGAGGTCGCGGGAGCGGGTGAACGCCCGCGCCGCGTCCTCCGTGCCCGGCGACGCGTCGGCCAGCAGCAGCCCGTCGGCGTACGCCAGGGCCGCGTGGGCGGCCGGCGCGTCCCGTCCCGCCAGGGCCGTCGCGGCCTCCCCGGCGAGGGCGGTGGCGGCGGGGCGCCCGCCCGTGGCGAGCAGGGTCTCGACCGCGACGGGCAGCAGCTCGGCCGACCGGGCCCAGGCGCCGGCCCGGCGCAGGTCGGTGAGCGCGGGTTCGAGCGTGGCGGCCGCCTGCTCGGCGTGGCCGTCGGCGAGCTGCAGGGCGGCCAGGCCGGCCGCCGCCCGCAGTGCCGCGGTGACCTGCGACTCGCGCTCCCCGTACGGGCCCGCCTCGGTGAAGTGCCGGCGGGCCGCGGTGAGCTGCCCGCGCGCGGCCGCGAGGCGGCCCAGCAGCAGGGCCTGCTCGGCGCCGGCCATCGCGAGGTCGGGGAACTCGGTGCCGAGGGCGGCGAGCCCCTCCTCCATGCGGTCCCAGTGCCCGGCCAGGCCGTCCAGGCGGACCAGCGCGATCCGGCTGTAGCACTCCAGGTAGGGGATGGCGGCCCGGCGGGCCAGCCGCCGGCTCTCCTCCAGCAGACGGGCGGCACGCCGGTCGTGGCCGAGCTCGACGGCGATCTCGCCGACGTTGTAGAGCGCGCGGGTGCTCTGGCGGATGATCTCGGGCCGCTCCGAGTGGCGGGGCAGTTCGTCCAGCAGCGGCCAGACCGCCGGGTCGCCCTCGCGCGCGAGGAAGGTCAGCCGGGTGGCGCGCACCGCGGCGGCGACGTCCTCGTCAGGGCCGGCCGCCAGGGTGCGCTCGGCCCGCTCCAGCCACCGCCAGGAGCGTTCGACGGTGCCGTCGCGTTCGTTCATGGCGATCGCGACCATCGCGCGGGCCGCGCGGGCGGGGCGCTCCTCCAACTCGTCGAGGGCCTCCTCCATCCGGGCGAAGCCGGCCCGGTCGCCGCCCTGGACGGCCATCAGGAACCCGAGGGTCAGCCGGATCTCGCCGCGGTCGGCGACCGGCAGCCTGGGGTCGGCGATGATCGCCCGCAGGGTCCGGGCGCTGGCCTCGCCGTCCACGCCGTTGGCGGCGATCCGGGCGAGCGCGAGGGCGGCCCGGCCGCGGCGCTCCCGGTCGAGGCCGGGTTCGTCGAGCAGCTGCCGCAGCAGGACGCCCGCGCTGCCGCTGTCCCCGAGCCGGGCCGCCTGGTCGGCGGCGGCCTCCGCGACCTCCTGCCAGGCGGCCCGGTCACCGAGCGCCAGGGTGTGGTGGGCGATCTGCACCAGCGGCCGGGGCTCCTGGGCGCCCAGCGCCTCGACGGCGCGCCGGTGCAGCGCGGTGCGCCGCGGGCCGGGCAGCCGGCGGTAGGCGACATGCTGGGCCAGGACGTGCCGGAAGCCGTAGCGGGCGGTCGGGTTCTCGCTGAGCACGGCCGCGCGCAGCGCCTCGGTGAGCCCGTCCGCGGTGGCCAGGGTGTCGAGGCCGGTGACGGCGGCGAGCAGTTCCTCGCCCGCGGGCACGCCGAGCACGGCCGCGGCGGCGGTGACCGCGGACGCGTGCGGGGACAGCGCGGCGAGCCGTTCGGTGACCGCGTCGTGCAGGCCGCGCGGGACCTGGAGGTGCTCCAGGTCGGTGGCGAGCTCGGCGGCGTCGGCCGGTCCGCTCGCGCCGCGCTGCTCGCACAGCGTGATCAGGTCCTCCTCGGCGACCAGCGGCAGGCCCTCGCTGCGCTCGTACAGGGACCTGGTGAGCGACGGCGTCGCGCGCGGTCCGAGCGCGGCGCGGGCCAGCTCGTGGACCTCGCTCTCGGCCAGCGGACGCAGCCGGATCAGCGCGCCGCCCACACCGGAGGGGTGCCGGTAGGCGGCTCCGAGCACGGGCGTGTCGGGCGGCAGGTCCTCCGCCCGGTAGGTGAGCACCAGGGCCAGCTCCGGCGGCATGTCCCGGGCGAGGAGCAGGAGCAGCTCGCGGGTGGCCTCGTCGACCCAGTGCAGGTCCTCGACCACGAGGACCGTCTCGCCGAGCGCGTGGAGCAGGGCCCGCACCGCCTGGACGAGCAGGTGGCGGCCGGGCGGCCCGTCGCCGGCGCTCGCCGGGTAGGGCGGGAGCAGGTCGGCGAGGTCGGGCAGCAGCGGACGCAGGGCCCCGGCGCTCGCCGGGAGGCGGCCCGCGGGCGGCAGCAGCGGGCCGACGGCCCGCAGCGCGTCGACCACCGGG
>NZ_JBSGFD010000374.1:0-4026 GCF_053603215.1 Kitasatospora sp. NPDC004240
GGGGGGGGGGTTTTGAGTGGCGGGGGCGCGCGGCCCCCCCCCCCCGGGCGGCCCGCGGGGGGGCGCGGGCGGCCGCCCGGGCGGGGTCGGTCAGACCTCGGCGTACGCCGGGCCGGCGGCCCGTTCGGCGGTGGCCGCCGGACGGCGCAGGTACACGGCCCAGGTGAGGACGAAGCAGAGCGCGTACGCGGCCAGGAAGGAGACGAAGGCGGGGGTGCCGCTCTTCGCGGTGAGGAAGGACTGGCGGAAGGCCAGGTTGATCAGCAGTCCGCCGATCGCCCCGACCGCGCCGATCAGTCCGATCGCCGCCCCGGAGACCCGGCGCGACCACGCGGCGGCCGCCTCGGGGCTCTCGCCGGCCGCGATCCGGTCCTGGGCCTTGGCCTCGAAGATGCCGGGGATCATCTTGTAGGTGGAGCCGTTGCCGAGGCCGGCGAAGACGAACAGGGTGGTGAAGCCGGCCAGGAACACCGGCAGCGAGCGCACCGACGAGGCGTAGGTGACCAGTCCGGCCGCGGCGGCCATCGCGACGAAGTTCCAGAAGGTGATCCGGGCGCCGCCGAAGCGGTCGGCGAGCCGGCCGCCGAGCGGGCGGATCAGCGAGCCGAGCAGCGGGCCGACGAAGGTGAACTGCGCCGCCTGCAGTGGGGTGCGGCCGAACTGGGTCTGCAGCACCAGGCCGAAGGCGAAGCTGAAGCCGATGAAGGAGCCGAAGGTACCGATGTAGAGGACGGACATCAGCCAGGTGTGCCGCTCGCGGAACGCCTCGACCATCGCCCCCGCGTCGCCGCGCACCGGCGCCAGGTTGTCCATGAACAGGGCCGCGCAGAGCGCCGAGACGATGATCAGCGGAAGGTAGATGCCCAGCACCAGCCGCGGGTGGTCGGCGCCGGCCCAGCTGATCACCGCGAGCGCGACCAACTGGATCACCGGCACGCCGATGTTGCCGCCGCCCGCGTTGAGGCCGAGCGCGTAGCCCTTCTCGCGCTGCGGGAAGAAGGCGTTGATGTTGGTCATCGAGGAGGCGAAGTTGCCGCCGCCGACCCCGGTGAGCGCGGCCACCACCATGAAGGTGGTGTACGAGGTGCCCGGCTCCATCACGTACGCGGCCGCCAGTGTGGGCAGCAGCAGGAGCAGGGCGGAGACGATCGTCCAGTTGCGGCCGCCGAAGCGGGCGACCGCCATCGTGTAGGGGATGCGGACGAAGGCGCCGACCAGCGTCGGCATGGCGACCAGGAAGAACTTCCCGGCCGGGTCGATGCCGTACTCCTTGCCCATGAAGAGCACCATCACGGACCACAGGGTCCAGATGGAGAAACCGATGTGTTCGGAGAACACCGAGAACCACAGGTTCCGGTTGGCGATCCGCCGCCCGGTGCGCTCCCAGAATGCCTCGTCCTCCGGCTGCCAGTCCTGGATCCAGCGGCCGCCCGTTCTGTTCATGGTCCTGACTCCTCGCTCCGGTGCCTGTCGGCAACTGACGCTAGGAGTCCAGGGTTTCGGCATCGTTGTGTTCTGTGAAGACGGCGGAACCGTCCTCTCACCCACCGGACGGCCCGGCTGTGAGGCGCCCGCAACACACGGAAGCCGCCCTCCGGGTGGAGGGCGGCTTCCGTATGGACAACATGGGGTGGTGGAGATGCCGGGAATCGAACCCGGGTCCAGTGGAGTGGATTCAGGACTTCTCCGAGCGCAGTCCGCTGTGAGTTTCTCGGCCCTGGCGGTCACGCGGACAAGCCGCCAACAGGCCCAGCTGCTGTTTGGTTTCCCGCCCACCCCCGCAGCCCGGGTGGACGGTTGAGTTCCCTAGATTATGCCAGGATCCGGGTCGGGAACACCCCGGGCTGACACCCAAGCGCTTCTAGCTGTTATTAGGCAGCGAGAGCGAACTGCTGGGAATCGCTCTTAGAGTTGGCGATTATTTTTTTGCGACACGTGGTTAACGAGATCATTGCCGCGTTCCTCGGCTCGCTTCTCCTGTTTCGACGTCCCCTGTCGAAACCGATCATCCCCATGTTTTGTTGAGAAACAGCTGACGGCGGACCGTCGGTGTTGCTGGCGCCATACTACGCGAGGCGACCTGGAGGGGTCCAGCCGATTAACGCTGGCGGCGGCGTGCCGCGGCCACGGCCCGGGCCGTCTCGCGCGTGTCCTGCTTCTCGCGCAGGGTCTGGCGCTTGTCGTACAGCTTCTTGCCGACGCCGAGCGCGAGTTCCAGCTTCACCCGGCCGTCCTTGAAGTACAGCGAGAGCGGGACCAGCGTGTGGCCCGCGTCGCGGACCTTGGTCTCGATCTTGCGGATCTCCAGCTTGTGCAGCAGCAGCTTGCGCTTGCGCCGCGCCGCGTGGTTGGTCCACGTCCCCTGGGTGTACTCGGGGATGAAGACGTTGTCGATCCACGCCTCGTGGTTCTGGATGTACGCGTAGCCGTCGACCAGATTGGCCCGGCCCTCGCGCAGCGACTTCACCTCGGTACCGGTGAGGACGAGGCCGCACTCCCAGGTGTCGAGGATGGTGTACTCGTGCCGCGCCCGCTTGTTCTGCGCGATCAGCTTGGTTCCGGTTTCCTTTGCCATAACGCCCGCCATTCTCGCACCTCGCCCGCGCGCCGGGCAGCCCCTTTACGGGCGGGTCGGCTCCGCGGCCGGCCAGGTCGGCCCCGCGGCCGGGCGGGCGGGTCGGCTCCGCGTTCCGGCCTGGCCGGAACGCGGCGGCGCACGGCCCCCGGGCGGGTCCTCAGCGCCGGGTGCCCATGCCGGCGAGCACCCGCAGGGCCAGCGCCCCGGCGTCCTCGGAGGCCTGGGCGGGCACGTCCGGGATCAGTCCGGTGCCCTCCGGGGAACGGCCCGAGGGCGTGAAGTAGCGCCCCACGGTCAGCTCCAGCACCGCGCCGTCGGCGAGCCGGCTGGGCTGCTGCACGGTGCCCTTGCCGAAGGTCCGCCCGCCCACCACCAGGGCCCGGCAGCGGTCCTGGAGCGCCCCGGTGAGCAGTTCGGCGGCGCTCATGGTGCCGCCGTCCACCAGCACCACCAGCGGGGTGCGCGGGTCGCCGCCGGGCGGGGCGGTCAGCTCCCGCCGCTCGCCGCGCAGTTGGTACGAGCCGATCGGGCCGCCGTCCAGGAAGACCGCGGCGGTGCCGGCGGCCTCCTCGACCAGCCCGCCCGAGTTGCCGCGCAGGTCCAGCACCACGCCGGCGCGCGCGTCGCGCACGGCGGCGCGCACCTGCTCGGCCACGCCACTGGTGAAGGCCCGCACGGTGATCCGCACGACGCCGCGGTCGGTCCGCTCCACCAGCACCTGCTGGCTGTCCAGCAGGGTCCGGCGCAGCTCCACCTCCCGCGGTTCGCCCTCGCCGCGGGCCACCTCGACGGTGACGGCGGTGCCGACCTGGCGCTCGCCCTCGCGGCCGCGCAGCCGGGCGACCACCTCGGTGACCGGCAGGTGGTCGGCGGGCTCCGCGCCGACCCGCAGCAGCCGGTCGCCGGCCCCGATGCCGGCCGCGGCGGCCGGGCCGCCGGGCTGCACCTGGGAGACCGTGGTCGCGCCGTCCTGGCCGCGGCCCACGGAGAGCCCCACGCCCAGGTAGCGGCCGTCCAGCCCCTGACTGAACTCGGCGTACTCCTGCGCGCTGTAGTAGGCCCCCCAGCGGTCGCCGTTGGCGCCGATCAGCGACTCGGCCTGCTGCTGGGAGAGGGCGGCGCCGGCCGGATCCTGCCCGGCCGCGAGGGCCGTGGCGGTGGCCGGGGCGGCGTCCGAGGACGGCACCCGCGTGGTCCCCGAGGCGTCGCCCCAGGCGCCGGTGGCGGCGCCGGCCAGCAGTACGGCGCCGAACACGAGGCTGAGCGTCGCCACCTGACGTGCCCTGCGCGGAGTTTCTGGCATGTCAAGGGAGTCTAGACACACCCGCCGCGACCGGGGGCCGTTCCGGCCGAGGGCTTCTGAGTTCGACCTCCTCGACGACTCGGGCACATCGGCTGCGGCGTGACCCGGGGGCGCTACCTGATCGACAAGTCGGCCTTGGCGCGCT
>NZ_JBSGFD010000375.1:0-3998 GCF_053603215.1 Kitasatospora sp. NPDC004240
GTGCATCAGCCCGGGGACCTTGCCGGCCGGGTCGGCGTCCTTGTAGTACTCGACACCCTGCACCAGCGACGCGGCGCAGTTGCCGACGCCCACGATGGCTACGCGAACCGAACCCATTCCGGTTGCTCCCTGTGATCTCATGAGCACCGCCGGGACTCGGCGGAACTCGTCCTGCTTCTTCGATGACTGCTGACGGGCGCGAGGCGCCCACTCCTACCGCGCGGCACAGGGCTGACGCGGTGTCAGCGCTCCTGGGGGGAGCGCCCCGGGCGGTCGTACGGTGGACCGGGCGGGTCCGAGGACCCGTCCTCCTGGCCACGGCCGTCCGAAGTCGTGTGGGGTACTGCGGTGGTCGGCCCGCCGCCGTTGGGCCCCCCGGCCCGTCCGGTGCGGTTGGCCCGCTCGGTCTCGATGAGCTCGTTGAGCCATCTGACCTCGCGTTCCACCGACTCCAGGCCGTGCCGCTGCAGCTCGACGGTGTAGTCGTCGAACCGCTCGCGGGCACGGGCGAGTGAGTTGCGCATCCGCTCCAGCCGCTCCTCCAGCCGGCTGCGGCGTCCCTCCAGGACGCGCATCCGGACCGCCCGGTCCGTCTGGCCGAAGAACGCGAAGTGGACGCCGAAGTGCTCGTCCTCCCAGGCGTCGGGGCCGGAGTCGGCGAGCAGCTGCTCGAAGCGCTGCTTGCCCTCGGGGGAGAGCCGGTAGACGATCTTGGACCGCTTCCCGTTGAGCGCGGTGGCCGGGACGTACTCGACGTCCGGGTTGTCCTCGACCAGGAAACCCTGGGCGACCAGGCTCTTCAGGCAGGGGTAGAGCGTCCCGTAGGAGAAGGCGCGGAACGAGCCGAGCAGGACGTTGAGCCGCTTGCGCAGCTCGTACCCATGCATCGGCGCGTCGTGGAGCAGGCCGAGGACGGCGAACTCCAACACCCCTGAGCGCCTGCTCACTGCCGTCCTCCTCCCGCCTATGTCGCTCCGATGTATCGGCTCGATATATCGAGAACAGTAAACCGGGCCTCCCGAACGGGCAAGGGGGGCACGCGTGAATGTGATCACAAGGCGGCGCGCGGGTGGGCTAGGCAACGGGCTTGTAATGATCTGCCGATGTTTTGCGGGCATTTAGGACTGATGCCCGATTAGGTGTATTTCGGAGGTGCGTACGCTGTCGCGTGTGCACGAGGACCACCTCCGGCGTTAAGGCGGTTGCGGGCATCGGATGTGAACCCTGCCTTCAGGCTCGACCGCCTGGCGAGGAGTAGCTGGAACATGAGCGAACGACGGCGGAGGTCGCCCAACCCGGGCGGCGACGAGCAGCCGGGCGGTGGTCGGCAGGGCGGGCCCGGTCCCGACAGGCTGTCCTCGGACGGTCTCGGCCGTCGGCGTCCCCCGGGCGTCCGGGAGACCGCTCAGCAGCCCCGGATGACCCGTGCCGAGATGCGCAAGGCCGCCCAGAAGGGCGGCAAGCGCGCAGGCGCCGCGGGCACCGCGCCGACGGGCCGGGACGGCGGGCCCGGCAAGAAGCGCTTCATCGACTACCCGCGCTTCGGCAAGCAGGGCTTCCGGCGGTGGCTGCCGTCCTGGAAGTTCGTCGTCAGCAGCTTCCTGCTGGTCTTCGCGACCTGCGTGGGCGGGATCTGGTACGTCTACCAGACGACCAAGATCCCGGAGATGCACGAGCTGATGAAGGAGCAGAACAACATCTACTACTGGGCCGACGGCACGGAGATGACCCGCAAGGGTGAGACCAACCGCCAGATCGTCCAGCTCACCGACATCAGCCCGTACCTGCAGAAGGCCGTCATCGCGGCGGAGAACTCCACCTTCTACAGCGACAGCGGCATCGACCCCAAGGGCATGGCCCGCGCCGCCTACAACATGGCGACCGGCGGCGAGACCCAGGGCGCCTCGACGATCACCCAGCAGTACGTGAAGAACGCCTACCTGAGCCAGGAGCAGACCCTGAGCCGCAAGGTCCGGGAGTTCTTCATCACGCTGAAGATCAACGAGGAGAAGGAGAAGCCCGAGATCCTCACGGGCTACCTCAACACCAGCTACTTCGGCCGGGGCACCGGCGCCCAGGCCGCCGCCCAGGCGTACTACGGGGTCAACGCCAAGGACCTCGACCTGTGCCAGAGCGCCATGCTGGCCGGGCTGCTCAAGGGCGCCAGCCTCTACGACCCGGGCATCACGGGCAACAAGGAGCGCGCCGAGGCCCGCTGGAAGTGGATCCTCGACCGGATGGTGGAGACCAAGAACGCCACCCCGGAGGAGCGTGCCAAGTGCACGACCTTCCCCCAGCCGATCCCGCGCAAGCCCCCGGTCAACATGAACGGGCAGGTCAGCTACCTGGTCGACGTCGCCAACAAGTTCGTGATGTCCAAGGACGGCTCGATCACCCAGCAGAAGATCGACAAGGGTGGCTACCGGATCTACACGACCTTCCAGAAGGACAAGGTCGAGGCGCTCCAGAAGGCCGTGAACGACGTCAAGGGCGAGACGCTCAACCTCCAGAAGCGTCCCGAGCAGGACAAGTGGGTCCAGTTCGGCGCGGCCAGCGTCATCCCCGGTGACGGCGCGATCGTGGCCATCTACGGCGGCGAGGGCGTGGAGAACGGCCACTTCGACAACAACGCCGACGCCAAGGGCATCCAGGTCGGCTCGACCTTCAAGCCCTTCGTGCTGGCCACCGCCATGCAGATCGGCGTGACCACCAAGAAGGACGGCAAGCCGCAGCGGATCAACGCGGACAGCCGCTACCTCTCCGACGACCTCGCGGAGATCCGCAAGGCGGACGGCTCGCTGCTGATCGGCGACGACGGCAAGCCCTACCGGCAGAAGAACGAGGACACCGGCAAGCGCGGCTTCCTCTCGCTGCGCCAGGCCATGCAGTGGTCCTACAACGTGCCCTTCGTCCAGCTCGGCCAGGACGTGGGCAACCAGAAGGTGGCGGAGATCGCCGAGCAGATGGGTCTGCGCAAGGAGAGCTTCACCAACCCGAACACCGCGACCTTCCCGCTCGGCACCTCCACCCCGAGCCCGATCCGGATGGCGACGGCGTACGCGACCTTCGCGGCCAGCGGCAAGCGGGCCGACCCGTACTCGGTGATCAAGGTCGAGTACAACGGCAAGGAGCTGCCGGGCTACAACAAGCCGACGCCGCAGCAGGCGCTGGAGCCCGCGGTGGCCGACAACGTCACCGACGTGCTGGTGAACGTGGCCAAGAACGGCACCGGCTCCAAGAGCAACGCGCTCGGCCGCCCGGTCGCCGGCAAGACCGGCACCACCGACAAGAACCGCTCCGCCTGGTGGGTCGGCTACACCCCGCAGCTGGCCACCAGCGTCGCGATGTGGCGCGAGAACCCGGAGAAGCACGAGCTGGAGTCGCTCAACGGCACCGGCGGCAAGGACTCGGTCCACGGTGGTGACACCCCGACCGACATCTTCACCCGGTACATGAAGGCGGCGCTGGCCAACGAGAAGAAGCTGGACTTCCCGGCGCCGAAGCCGATCGGCGAGCAGGTCGACTCCTCCGGCGCGCCGGCCACGATGACCGCCTCGCCCACCGCCTCGCCCACCGCGACGGCCACCATGCCGGACCCGAACACCCAGCCCACGCAGCCGCCGGCCACCGGCCCGGCCTGCGTGCCCGGTGTGGACTGCCCCGGCACGACGCCCACCCCGACGCCGACCAAGACCCACGGCGGTGGCGGCGGCAGCAGCCCGTCCTGCCTGCTCGGCCCGGTCCTCTGCCCCTCGCCCAGCGCGAGCTCGTCCTCGACCACCGATCCGGGCGGGGGATCCACCCCCAGGCCGACGAAGCCCGGCGGCACGGCGACCCCGGGCGGCGGAGGACAGTCGGTTCCGTAGGCGGCCCACGACGGACAGCGGTGGGGGGGGGGCCCCCGGGGGGCGGCCCCCCCGGGGGGTGTTGGTGGGGCGAGGGGGGGGGGAAAGGGGAGAGGGGGGGGGGTGGAAAAAGTGTTTTAAAGGTGGGGTTGA
>NZ_JBSGFD010000376.1:0-3989 GCF_053603215.1 Kitasatospora sp. NPDC004240
CCGGCCCGGTGTCCGAGGATCACCGGGCCGGCCTCACCTGGGTCCCGCCCTACGGGCGGGCGGTGCGGGTCAGAGGCAGAGGAGCGTGCTGACCGTGCTGGTGCCGCAGTTCAGGACGCTCAGCGAGCTGGTGCTCGCGAGGGTGTCGTCGATCGGGGCCGCCTCGGTCTCGGGCAGCTCCATGGTCTGGAGGTCGAGGATCGCCATGACGTTCTCCTTCGCTGTGCGGTGAACCACCCGGCCGGGGCGGCCGGGAGCAGAGGGGCGCGGGGTCGCGCCGGGAGTGGTGACGCGTGGTCGCGCCGGGCCGGGCGGGCCGGTGGCCCGTCAGCGGCGGGTGGGGGCCGTCAGCAAGGCGCCGGGCCCGTCACCGGGCCGTGCGGCGCGCGGGGCGGTGCGGTGCCGGGCGCGCCGGTGAACGGGAGGAACGGGGTGCCCGCGAGGGCCGTGCCCAGGGCGAGCAGCACTCCGGCGGAGCCGGTGGCGAGGTCCGCCGAGAGCCGCAGCAGCTGGTCACCGGGGAAGGCGAGCCACCCCCGGTAGGGGACCTGGTGCAGGGCCAGCAGCGCCCGCTGGCGTTCCAGCAGCCCGCCGTCGGCGTCGCGCGCGGCGGCGGCCGGTGCGATGCCGGCCGGTGCGGCGGCGTCGTGCGCGGCGGCGGCGCGGCGGCGGGTGAGGGCGAGGTGGGCGATCAGTCCGGCGCGTCCGTTGAACAGGCCGGGCTGGATGACGAACTCGGGTTCGGCGGCCCGGCGGATCGCCGCCTCCCGCTCCGCCAGGTCGGAGTCGGGCCGGTGGGCGAGCAGGGCGTCCAGGGCCACGCCGATGCCGGTGCTGCCGGTCTCGATGTAGGGCAGGACCCGGCGGCCGTCGACCACCTGGAGGGTTCCGTCGCCGACGTGGACGCACCGGTCGAGGTCCAGTTCCAGCAGGGTCTCGGCCTGGTCGAGGAGGGCGTGGTCGCCGGTGTGCTCGTGGAGGCGGACGAGGGCGAGGGCCGCGCCCGAGGCGCCGGCGAGCAGTCCGGCGCGGCGCTCGGGGTCGTCGCGGCCCGCCTTCTCCCAGGTCGCCGCGGCGGTCCTGGCGAGGGTGAGCGCCTCCTGCAGCAGCCGGTCGTCGCCGGTGGCGAGGGCGAAGTGGTGCAGCGTGAGGGCGATGCCGGGGGCGCCGGTGGCCAGCCCCGGTGCCGCTTCGGTGTCCTCGGCGCCGGTGAGGCGTGACAGCAGGTCCAGGGCCTGTTCGCGTTCGCCCAGCAGGTCCAGGGCGTAGGCCACGCCGTGGCCGCCGTGGTAGAGCCCGGCCGGGAGGGCGCGGGTGCGGGCGGCGGCGGCCAGCCAGCGCACGTGGACGGGGTCGACGCCGGCTCCGGTGGCGTGGAGGGCGTAGAGGACGCCGGCGGCGCCGTGGGCCAGGCCGAGGCCGCCGTGGGTGAACTGGGCGATGTCGCCGGGGAAGAGCCGGTCGCCGCGCTCGGGGGTGGCCATCGCGGCGATGCCGGCGGCCAGGGAGTCCCGGATGGCCGGCCAGTCGGCGGCCGGTGCCTCCAGCAGGTCCCGGGTCGTGGTGCGGCCGTGTTCCAGTTCGGGGCGGGGGGTGCGGCCGTCGGAGGGGGTGGCGGCGAGGTAGCGGCGGATGTCGTCGGTGTAGCCGGGGGGTACGGGGAAGCGGCGTTCCACGGCGTCCGCGAGCTGTCCGGCCTTGCCGGGGTCGAGGGCGGTCAGCTGGGCCAGCGGGTAGAAGAGCCAGAGGCGGATCGCCGCGAGCCCGTACCGGTCGATGTCGGTGGTGGTGTAGCCGAGCGGTGCGGTGAATCCCACGGCGCCGAGTGCCGGGCGCAGGAAGTCCTCGGTGGTGCTGGCGAGTTCGAAGTCGATGAAGCGCAGTTCGCCGTCGGGGCGGATGATCAGGTTGCGGGGGTGGAGGTCGCCGAAGACCACGCCGCGGGCGTGGATCTCCGCGAGGGCCCGTTCCACCTGGTCGACGATGGCGAGGGCGTCGCGGGTGTACTCGGCGACGGTCTCCTCGTCGGCGTCGGGGTGGATCAGGGGGTAGCGGGCGGTCAGCCATTCGCTGAGGGACTGCCCCTCGACGTACTCCTGGACGAGGAACTCGTGTTCCCAGGCGGTGAGGAGGCCGTGTTCGGCGGGGACGGCGGGGGCGCCTGCCAGGCGGGCGAGGATGGCGTGCTCGTTGCGCAGCCGGGTGACCGCGTCGACGCCCCGCTGGTCGAGGCCGGCGAACGGGCGGGCCTCCTTCAGGACCACGGGCGGTCGGTCGGCGCCGTCGCGGGCCAGGTAGACGCCGCCGGCGTTGGAGAAGTGCAGGACGCGCTCCACCGTGTACGGCAGTCCGGTGTCCTGCTGGGCCGCGCGGTCGGCGACGGCCTGGGCGATGCGGTCCGGGACGGGTGCCCAGGGCGGGACGGAGAAGCCGGCGCCGCGGACGTCGGGGACGAGCCGGCCGTCGGGTCCGGTGAGCGCGAGCACGCGTTCGCCCGCCTCGTTGCGGCAGTGGCGTTCGGCGAAGCCCCCGTACCGCAGGTAGAGCGGGCCGTCCTGCCAGCGCAGGTCGCTGAGGATGTACGGGCCCTTGCGGCCGGCCAGCAGCGCGCCGAGGCCGTCGAGACATCGTCCGAGTTCCGCGTCGTCCACCGGGTAGACGGTGCAGAACTTGCCGCTGGAGCCGCGTGGGGCGTACTTGGCGTTCTGGACCTGGAGGATCGGCAGCCCGCGCAGGAACTTGAAGGTGAGGCGTTCGCGCAGGCAGTAGGCGTGGACGGTCTCCAGGGTCTCCTCGGCGGTGTCGATGCACGAGGAGACGTGGATCTTCCAGCCCTGGTCGGGGATCCGGACGTCGACGGGACGCACGACGGCCCACATCTCCATGTCGCCGCGTTCCCAGCCGTCCGGCAGCGGACGGGTGACGGCGGCGAACTCCTCGTGCGCTCCCCAGCGCCGGGGCGAGTCGTAGAAGAGCGGGTCGGCGTAGGCGTAGGCCTCGTACCGGTTGTCCAACGGAACCCTCCTCGGTGCAGGGAGCTGCGCAGGCGTGACGGCGGGGAAGCGGGGGGTGGGGGTGGCGTCGGGCCGCCGGGGTGGCGGTGGGCCGGCGGTGTCGTGGAGCCGGTGGGTGGTGTGCCCCGGCGTCGCGGAGGTGCCGGCCGGATACCCCGGACGAAAAAGTCCTGTATGGCGATGCGACCATCCGAATAGTGGAGGCCGCGGGGATTTCTCCGCAACGGCGCACCGGCACCGCGATATCACGATTCCGCGCACCGGATCGCACGCGGATCTGCCGTGCGGGACCGGCGTAATGCCGTGCGCCTCCCCGTGGCGCGGACGGTGGCGCCGGCCAGGGCGGGGACGCGCCCGCCGCGGCCTCCCCGCCCTGGCCGGCCCCGCCGGCGCCACGGCTCTCACCTGGGGTGATGTGCGGATACTTGGGGACTGCTCTCCCCGGCCGGGCCACCCCCGCCCCCCGTGGCGGACTCCGGCGTACGCCCGGCGGAGGGTGTCGATCACGCCCAGGAGCCCCTTTGCCCGGGCCCGTCGATCCCACCGGAACCATCGAACGGGATCCCTTTCCCCGTATTTCTGTTCCATGGCGGGAGTATTTCGCGGGACCGGGAAATTCATATCTACGGCCTCCCGGAGCCCGCTGAATCACCCCGCCGGCGGCGCGGGAAAACCCCCGGGCAGGCCTCCGGGCACGGGCGCGAACGCCCCGGGCCCGCCCCCACGCCAGGGGCGGGCCCGTTCGGACGGGGTGTCGGCACGAAAACGGCAGGTCGAACGTGCGCACCTGGTGGGTGGTTACCGGGCCGTAACTCGCCGGGACGGGGCGCGGTGGGCCGTCACCCGCCGGCTTCCGGAGGGCGCCGGGCCGTCCCCCGCCGGTCTGTTTACGGAGGGCGCCGGTGCCCGGCCGCGTGGCCGGGCCCCGGCGGGGCCGGGCTGCCGCAGGTGCCGGCCGGGGTACGGGGCCGGTGT
>NZ_JBSGFD010000377.1:0-3972 GCF_053603215.1 Kitasatospora sp. NPDC004240
TCGAAGTCGATGCCCTGGCCGCCGTCGTAGTCGAACGGCACGGCCAGCGTGGCGGCCAGTGCGGCGGGGAAACGTCGGTCATCGGTGGCTGTCACACGCAGAACCTACCGGGGCCGTGTCGGTGTCGGGCCGTAGGGTGCGGCGGGTGACGACTTCCGAGGCCCGTGACGCCGGAGCCGGCCAGGCCCAGCAGGAAGCGATCCTCGCCGACGCCCTGCGCGACCACTATTTCCAGGACCGTGGGCACCGCGCCCGCGGCCTCGACGTCGAGCCCGACGACGTCTCCTGGACGGACCTGGAGGGCCCCTGACCTCTGACCTTCTCCGGCGGCCTCCGTGTCGCCGAAACCGAATGTCCCGGCCGCCCTGATCGGCCGGGACATTCCTGTTACGCCACCGCGCGCATTGATTCACGGCCGGAACTCGAAGAGGACCCGGATACCGCCCACGCCGCCTTCGACCAGGACCGCGCCGGCCGGGCTCCTGCAGGCGGGGCAGCGCGATCGTCTCGATCAGGTCCTGGCGCACGACGACGCTGCGGCTGATGGTGTCGGCGAAGGTCTGGCGCCGCACGTGGGTGACAGGGCCCGGCGAGCCACCGAGCTGCTCCGCCCCACGTTGGTGAACCCCGCCGTACGGGGAAGTCGCCGGGACGGGAAGTCGATTCTCCGGCCGCACTCAGGCCACGGCGTCGGGCCACTTCCCGTTCGGGAACCCGGACGGGTCGGCGGCCTCCCCGCTCAGCGTCACGAACTCGTTGGCCTGGGTGCCCAGGACGGCCAGCAGGGCGGTGCCCGCGGTGGCCAGGACGGCGGTGTTGACGCCGGCCTCCTCCACGATGATTGCCGCGCCGGCCCAGGAGAACACGGCCGAACCGAACGCCACGATCGCGGCGATGGTCGCCGCCACCAGTTTGACGACGATGGCGAGCACCGCGACGTAGAAGGCCATCGCCGCGACGGCGCAGATCAGCAGCGAGGTGCCGATCTTGTCGGAGATGTCGCCGACCCGGGCCGCGGCGTCCTTCTGCATGGCCGCCGCGTCGGCGTAGTTGTCCGCGGCGTCGTCCTTCCAGGTCCGGTTGGTGGGGCGGACCTCGGGCCGGATCTCGTCGGCCACGGCCTTGGCCTCGCCGCGCATGTTCTTCCAGTCCAGGCCGTAGTTGAACATGTAGATCGGTGCGACCACGCCCTTGAGCAGGTCGAGGACGGTGTTGAGAATGCCCTTCCCGATCGACACCACCTGGTCGGCCAGCCACATGATGCCGTCCGCGACCTTCTGCGGGATGTACCAGTGGTCGGTCGCCTGGAGCGCGGCCGGACGGACCTGCCCCAGTTTGGTGTTGAGCTTGTTGGTCCCCGATGTGAGTTCGGTCATCAGGGACTCGTACTGTGCGAGGCTGAAAGCCATGGGTGCGCCCCCGTGTCAGATGTTGCGGAATTCGGCCGAGGTGACTTCCTCGTGCCGGTCGTAGGTGTCGGCGATCCGCCGCAGCGCCTGGGCGATCTCGGAGGTCGCGGCCGATCCCTGCTTGCAGCGGGTGGAGACCAGCGTCACCAGCTGGCCGTACGGTCCGGTGACCAGTTGGAAGATCCCCGACTCCAGCCGGTTCATGGAGGTCGATGCGGCCTTGGTGGAGATCTTCGCCAGTTCCTCGCTCTGTTCGTCCCAGATCTTGGCGTCCTTGCGGATGTCCTCGGTGGTGACCTTCTTCTCCTCGTCGCCCATGGGGCGCCCCCTCGGTGTGTCGGTGTCCTGAGGGACGTTCAGTCCTCCAGGTGGTCGGCGGGATTGCGCAGTACGGCCAGTGACTCGGCCAGCAGGCTGTCCATCCGGCGGGCGGGTGCGCCGGCCTGCTCCACCGCGGCGGCGAGCCGGGCGCGGGCGGCGGCCAGTACGGAGTTCAGCTCCCGGGAGATCTCCGAACCCGTCCGGTGGTCGGCCCACCCGGCGTCGACGGCGACCGACTGAAGTCCGGAGACGCCCAGAACGACGGTCACCGTGCCGGACTGGTTGGTCGCCGTGCCGGTGGCGGCGAGCGAGGTCGGCCCGGCCTCCTCGTCGACCCGGGACGCGATGTCGAGGAGTTCCTCCACCAGGTCACCCAGGGGCCGCCGGCCGCCGGGGTCGTCGTCCGGGGGACCTGGGCGGCGGTCCGGCTGGTCGGGGACCCGGCGGTCCGCGGGCGGGGCGGGCCGGGCCGGGTCCGCGGCCCCGCGGTCGTCGAGTTCCCTGGCCCAGCTCTCCATACGCCGCATCCCGGCCGCCGCGGCGGCCTCCTGGACGGCGGCGGCGAGGTCGTGCGGGCGGATCCGGTTCTTCCAGGGCGCTGCGACGGTGATGGTCTCGGGGAGGCCGGTCGCGTTGATCGTCACGCTGACCAGGCCGCTGGGGTCCTCGCCCTCGTCCCGTGCGGGCAGGGCCGCCGCCACCGAACGCAGGGTGTCGCCCAGACGGAGGGCCTGTTCCCTGATCCTGTGCAGTTCCTCGATCGTGTGATCGTCCATCACGTCTCCAGACGGTCGGATGACTCGTTCATCAGGCCCCGGTCCCGTTCCCCGTGTTCCCCGTGTTCCCCGTGTTCCTCGGGATCCGCCCGATGCATCCCGAGAGCATCAGCAGGGCCGCGATCGCCACCACCAGGGCCCACCCGGTCGCCGTGTCGCCGGGGGCGACCGGGTCCACCAGCAGCCGCAGCGCGGACATCGCGAGTGCGGCGTTGACCGGCACGAAGGACAGCACCAGCGTGCGGCGGGCCCAGGCCGGGAGGTGGACCGGTCGGGCCGCCAGCACCGTTCCCACGCCCCCGAGGAGCGCTGCCAGGACGAGGACGGCGAGGGAGGCGGGCTGACCCACGAGGAACCGTTCCGCGGAGCCCTGGTCGATCCACGTCCACAGGGTGAAGGCGAGGCAGGCGAGTGCGCCGGTTCCGGCGATCCGGGCGCGGGTCCTGCGGATGGGGTCGTCCGTGCGACTCATGGGACCGTCCGTCGGCGGGGAGGCGGGTGGGGCGGGCCCGGCCGGAGTCGTCCGGGCAGCAGCTCACGGTACTGATGTCATGGATCAGGTGAGGCGCTTTCACAGGATCGTGTCGAACCCGTGTCACGGGTGTCGCCGGGGCCCGGCCCTGCGGGTACGGCCGGGCCCCGCGACGGGTGCGGTGGCCGGGGGTGTGCCGGGCAGTCCGGGTCCAGGCGCGGACCCGGGTCCGGGCGGCGAAGCACAGGGGCATCGGCAGGGCGTAGACCGGCAGGAGGCCGTGGGGCGGATTCAACCAGTGGACGCAACCCCCCGGACGGCTACTGGGTCGCCGGCTCCGATCCGCGTAGCGCCGCCGAAGTACTCACCGGCACCTTCCCGACCACCCACGTCCTGGGCGGCGCACCCCGACTGGTAGCCGGCCACCGACCAGGCCGCCGCACTCCTTGAGCTGGGATGTCGCAACGACCACTAGAAGTGAAGCGCAGGGTGGCGACCTTCAGCGCTGCTCCTCCTGGGCCCGCCCAGAGCGAGGAAGCGGGCCCCTGCGAAACGCCGCTACCCGTTCCCGCGCCGTGCCCGCCCAGTCCCACCCCTTGCGCGCCCCGGTGGACGATGGCCCGATGTCCCCGATCTGTTGGGGAGTTCGCCGGTTCCCGGTGTGTCCGTGCTTGTACGGTGTGTGTGCGGTCGCCGTGGGGCGGCGGCAGGTTCGAGGCAGGCTTCACCCGGAGGTGACGTCGCCGGCCGTGTCCGCCTCCGAACGGTAGGTGGCCGTACCACCCGCATCGGCCACGATGGTCGGGCAGACCGCGCACGCGGCCGCGCCGCGCTGCGTGAACCAACGGCAGTCACGGCGAATGGCGCAGATCGGGAGCGGCCCGTCCGTGTCCGTCGCAGGTGGGCCGAGGTCGGCCCACCCCGGGTGGGGTGGGCCGTCGAGGACGTGGTCGACGACGCCGCAGCCCCGGCCCGTCCACTGTGAACAGGCGCT
>NZ_JBSGFD010000378.1:0-3961 GCF_053603215.1 Kitasatospora sp. NPDC004240
CGGAGGCGGAGCCGGCGGCGGCGCTCGGCCGGGGGCCGCCCGCGCGCTCCTGCGCGCCGTTCGCCTGGAAGGCCAGCAGGCTGACCATCGCCAGGATGCGAGGATGCGGCACGGCCGGACAGCACCCGGGGCAACCCCGCCGGCCCCGGCGGCGATCCGCCGCAGAGGAGGAGCAGCATGGACGACCCCGACGGCACCGCACTCGCCGACCTGCCCGACACCGACCTGACGTCCCTGGCCAGGGACGGCTCGCCCGGCGCGGTCGCCGAACTGTACGACCGTCACCGCGCCGCCGTCCTGGCCTACGCCCGTACATGCACCCACGACCCTCACACCGCGGAGGACCTCACCGCCGAGGCGTTCACCCGCACGCTGAGCAGGGTGCACTCGGGCGCCGGCCCGTCCGGCCCGTGGCGCCCCTACCTGCTCGTCGCCGTCCGCAACCTGGCCGCCGACTGGGCGGCCGGCGGCCGGCGCACCCGACCCACCGACGACATCGAGGAACTGACGACCCCGTTGCCGGCGGCGGCCGGCGGCGAGCAGATCGTGCTACGCCGCGAGAGCGAGGCCTTGATGGCGCGCAGTTTCCGTTCCCTGCCGGAGCGTTGGCAGCGGGTGCTGTGGCACACGGTCGTCGAGGAGCGCACCGCCGACAGCGCGGGCGCGGCGCTGGGGCTGAGCGCCAGCGGAGTGTGGTCGCTGGCCGAACGCGCCCGGGAGGGCCTGCGCGAGGCGTACCTGACGGCCCATGTCCACCGGCCGGGCCGCTCCCCGGAGTGCGAGCACTACAGTGCGCTGCTGGCCAAGGCCGTACGCCGCTCCGGACGGGGGCCTGACCGGGCACTCGCAGGCCACCTGGCCGACTGCACCGCGTGCCGGACGGCCTTCGACGACATCAGGGACCTCAACAGCCGCCTACGCGCCGTGCTGCCGCTGCTGCTGCCGGCCGGGCCGGGGGCAGTCGGCGGAGCCGCCGGGGCAATGGGGGCCGGTGGAGGAACGGGAGCCGGAGGAACAGGAGCCGGAGGGGCAACGGGGGCCGGAGGGCCGGCGGCCGCGACTGCCCTGCCCGGGGCCCCGGCGGGCGTTCCCCCGTGGGTCGCGTTCACCGCCGCCACCCTGGTGGTCGCCGGCGCCCTCGGCACCGCCGTCCACCTGGCCGCCCCCGAGAGCGCCCCATGGCCCGTGCCCCCACCCGGCACCGCCGTCCGACCACCCGCGCCCGCGCCGTCCGCCGTCGACCGCTCCGCCGACGCGACGGGCTCCCCCGCACCGGCCACCCCGACCGCCACAGCCCCCTCCGCGTCGGTGCCGCCGGTCAACCGCACCAGGCTGCGTATCGACTCCACCGGGCTGTGCATGGACATCGCGCAGACCGCCGGGGCGCAGCCGCGCGAGGCGCCCTGCACGGGGAACGCGGCCCAGAGCTGGGACCTGGTCCCGGCCGCAGGGGCGGGGCGCCGGATCGCGGTGCGCAACGCGGCTTCGGGGCTGTGCCTGGCCCATAGCGGCGGCACGACCGACGGTGCCCCGGTCCGCCAGGCCGTCTGCGACGGGGGCGCCCGGCAGACCTGGACGCTGAACCGGGCCGGGGACGGCAGGGTCGGCATCCTGACCGGGGAGGGCATGCACCTGGGGCTCAAGGAGTGGGCCCGCGCCGACCGGCAGACCCATGACCCGCTGATCGCCACGACGCACTTCTACTACGGCTCCCCCTCACTGCGCTTCCGCCCCGACTGACCGCACTCCGTCCCCCGAACGCACCGCACCCGACCCGGACACCACGGCCCGCCCTCCTGGGGGGAAGAAAGCAGGCTCCCGGTCACAGCGCGACCACCCCCACCACGGCCGCCGCCGTCACGACCAGCACACCCACCACATTGACGGCCGTGTCCCGCTTCCAGGAACGGCGTTCGGCCTCGACGTCCAGGACGAAGTCGGCCGGGTCCAAGGGGGCGTAGTGGATCGTGAGGTCCGATCCCCGCGATCCGGCGGGGTCGGGGATTCCGGACTCGCAGTAGGCCGTGACCTCCCTGCCGTCCAGGGTGGTGAAGGTGACGACCGGCATCAGGTTGGTCACGGTGTGGCCGTCGTCGGAGTCGACGGTGACACTCCTGAGGACGGCGACGACCCGGCCGGGTACAGCGGCCATCGCGGCGAGTTGGTCGATACGGCGGTTCCGGTCGCGGATGTTCCCGGGCAGGTGGAACAGGCCCGAGAGGGCCCAGGGCCCGCAGAAGCCGACCAGAGCCCACGGCCATCCCCGGTCGACGACGGCGACGGCGACCAGGCCGGCGTAGACGAGGAAGAGCGAGAAGTTCGGCCAGCCGAGGCCGCGCCCGCCTTCGGAGAGCCGATTGGCGAACCGGACGGCGTGGGGTCTGCCGCGCGGGTAGGACACGCCGATCTCCCGGCCCGTCCACGCCACACTGATCCTCTCGCCCCGCTCACCGTCGTTGGTGACGGTGAACTCCTGCCCGGTGGACGGGTCCCGGAACGAGACGACCACGGATATCCCGTCCTCCGGGGAACTTCCGTGCCGTGGCTCCCCCACCCGCTCGATCCGCCCCTTCGCCCGGACCGTCCGCTGCGCCCGGTTCATCCCGGCCAACGACATCCCGTATCCGACCAGCGCCCATGTGCCGAACACCCCGCACCACAGCGCCGCATACACATGCCGGCCCATGGGTCAGCCTCCTGCCGGGACGCGCCGAACGACCTTGCCCTGCCCGTCCGCCTCCAGGTAGGCGGCGCCTTCGGAGCCGGTCACGGAGACCCTGAGGACGACCGTGCCGGTCAGGCGGTCGGCGGTGAGCTGCCAGGTGTTCGGGGTGCCGACGCCGAGCGTGGACGTGGCCTCCCGCACCAGGGCGGGGACACGGTCGTACGGCAGGGAGTCCAGGTCGAGTCGGGAGCCCGCCGGGGTGCCGGTCGGGGCGAGGACGACCGTCAGCAGGCGGTCCTGGACGGCGACGGTGAGCGCCCGCCGCCGGTCCTCGCCTGTGGCGAGCGTGGCGACGGAACCGCCCAACCTGCCTTCGTCGAGGAAGGACTGACCGGATCCGAGGGCCACCGTGCCGGTCGCCGACGAGACGGTCGTCGTGGACGCCGAGGAGGTGCCGGAGGTGGAGACCGGTGGCCGCGCGGTGCTGGTGCCGTCCTCGGCGAACAGATCCGCACGGAAGAGCAGGACGACCAGGGCCGCGCCGAGCAGCAGACCGAGGAATCCGACCGGGGTGGCGCCGGCGCCTTCTGCGGGGTCGTTCGCCCGGGCCGGTCCGGGCGCGGAATCGAGGCAGGCCGCGGCCGCCCGCTCCTCCCACTCCGGGGTCGGGCGTTTGACGATCCTCACCTTCAGCGGCCGGTCCGGCGGGTACTGGACGACCAGGATGCCGCGCGGCCGGTAGTCAGGCAGGTAGGCGACGTTGACGACCTGGGTGAACGCGACACGGTACGCGGGTGCGTCGTCCGGTGCGACGGTGAGGTCGAACCTCACCGGTATGTCGCTCGTCTCGCCTCCGACGGCCTTCACGCTCTCGATCATCGCGAGGGCCAGGCGCGGCGGGACCGCCGCGTCCCGGGCCCGCCCCGGCATGCCGGCGAGGTGGCGGATCAGGACATGGACCGCGAGCAGGCACCCTCCCCCGACGATCAGCGGCACACGCCCCATGACGATCCCGACAACGACGGCCGCCAGGGACACCCCCGTCACACCGCCCGTGAGGAACGCCCGGGCGAGCGTGGCAGGCCTGTTCCGCGTGGGCGGCGGCGCGGCGCCCGTGGTGATCGTCATACGGGCGATTGTGCTGGGCCCAGGCGACGTCCGGTAGGGGTCGGCCCTCGGCCTGATCTCCGCGGCGTCCACCAGGGGAACCACGAAGGCCGCGCGGCACCCGGCGGGGGGCGCGCGGCGCTCGGGGTGGCCGGGTCGGCGGGGGGGTGGTGGACGGCCGGCCGGTGG
>NZ_JBSGFD010000379.1:0-3907 GCF_053603215.1 Kitasatospora sp. NPDC004240
GGCGTGCGGGCCCGGACGGGGGTCGGGCCCGCACGCCGCCGGGCCGTTCGGCGCGGGGGCGGCTCAGGGCGCTCGAACAGGTTCAGGGCGTGGGTGCGGCCCATGGTGTGGGGACGACTCAGGCCGCGCGGTTGAGTACGGCTACTCATGTGGGCCGGGGCCCGGGGCGGGCAGGCTGACGGCAGCCAGCCCGGCCCGTACGAAGGACGATCCGCCCCCATGCTCAGCCGCACCGCCGCCGCCCTGCTCCCGGTCTTCGCCGACCTCACCGTCAGCACCCCGGACGGGCCCGCCGCCGGACAGAGCGCCGGCCACGCCGCCCGTACGGGCGCGGCCGTCGCGCCGGGCAGCATCGTCGCCGCCAACCACACCTCGCTCACCGACCCGGCCGTGGTGCTGGCGGCGCTGCACCGGCTCGGGGTGCGGCCGGTGGCGCTGGCCACGGCCGGGCTGTGGCGGATCCCGCTGCTGGGGCGGGTGCTGCGGCACGAGGGGTTCATCCCGGTGCGGCGGGGCACGGACCGGGCGGCGGACTCGCTGGCCCACGCGGAGCGGGCGCTGGCGGACGGCGAGGTCGTGCTGATCTACGGCGAGGGCGGCCTGCCCCGCCGCCGGGACCCCGCCGAGCTGCCGCCCGGCCCGTTCCGCACCGGCCTGGCCCGGCTCGCCCTGGCCACCGGCGCGCCCGTGGTCCCGCTCGGGCAGGCGGGTGCCCGCCGGCTGAGCTCGGGCGGCGCCGCCAAGCAGCTCGCCGGCCTCGCCACCGGACCGCTGCGCCGGCCCGCGCTGCACGTCCACCTGGGCGCGCCGATCCGCCTCGACGGCGACACCGCGACGGCGACCGCCGCCGCGCACGCGGCCGTCACCGAGGCCTGGACGAAGGCGGTCGCGCACCTGCCGGCCCGCAGTACGGGGGAGCGCTGACCCTTCGGGGCCGTACGGTCCGCGCCCCCGTACGACATGACCGGACGCCAGGGGGATGCCGGGCGCGCCGCGTTGGCGCGGGCGGCCGGACGGGAGACGGTCGCCCGGGTCGCGGGGGCCGGATAACGGAACGGTCTCGAAGCGCGACCCCTCGCGCCGGAGGGGTTGACGGTGCCGGAGGGGTGGGCGTTTGCTGTCACCCTCCCGTTCGAACCTGTTTGGTTCTGATGAGGTCTGTGTTTTTGAACGTTCAAATCCACCGGGGTCACACATGAAGGCATATCTGCAGGAGTTCGACGAGCCGGCCGGCTACCTGGACTTCGCGCGCTTCGGACCGGTCTCGGCCGCGGTGCGCCAGGTGCTCCGGCACTCCGCGCAGACCATCCACACCCGGGGCTGGCAGGCGCTGGAGGAACTGGACGGGGCCACCGGACGGGCCGCGCGGTCGGCGGCCACCCTGCTCGGCGCCGCGCCGCACGAGATCGCCTTCGTCGGCTCGACCTCGCACGGCATGTTCGCCGCCGCCCACGCCCTGCCCGGCGGCGGCACGGTCCTGGTCAGCCGCGCGGACTTCCCCGGCGCGGTCTACCCCTGGCTGCGCGCCGCCGCCCACGGCGGCCTGGAAGTCCGGCTGCTGGACGGCCCGATGACCGTCGACCGGGTGCGCGAGCACCTCGACGAGCGGGTCCGCGCCGTCTCGGTGTGCGCCGTGGACGCCGCGACCGGCTTCCGGGCACCGCTGGCCGCGATCAAGGAGCTGATCGGACCCGGCCGCGTCCTGGTGGTCGACGCCGTACAGGCGCTCGGTGCGGTGGAGATCGCCGCCGACGCCGCCGACCTGCTCGCCTGCGGCGGCCAGAAGTGGCTGCGGGCCGGCTGGGGCGCCGCGCTGCTGCTGGTCCGCGACCGGGTGGCGGGGCTGCTGCGCCCGGGCCTCGGCGGCTGGTCGGGCGTCCGCGACCCGCTGGAGCCGCCGGCCGGCCCGCACGCCTCCGACGGCCGGCCGCCGTACGAGCACCCGCCGCTGCCCGGCGCCGTCGCGCACACCCTCACCAACCCGGACGGGCCCGCCGTGGCCGCCCTCGGCGCGGCGCTCGACCTGGTGCTGGAGACCGGCCAGGACCGGATCGCCGCCCGGATCGAGGAGACCCTCGACGCCCTCCTCGACGCCGCCCGCTCGGCCGGCGCGTTCGCCGAGCGGCCCGGACCGCCCGCCGGGACGGGCAGCGGGATCGCCCGCTTCGCCGTACCCGGCACCGACCCGGCGGACGTCCACCGGGCCCTGCTCGACGCCGGGCTCACCACCACCCTGCGCGGCGGCCTGGTCCGGCTCTCCCCGCACGCCTCCACCTCCCCGGAGTCGGCGGCGCGCCTGCGCGAGGCCCTGCGCGCGCTCTGACCTCCCCGGGACCGCCGTCCCGCCTCACCCGCTCCGCCCCACGCACCCCCCGCCCCACGCACCCCCCGCCCCACGCACCCCCCGCTCGTCCCCCTCCGCCCCACCCACACCCTCGGAAGGTCCTGCCATGACAGACATCTCCCGCCGCTCCCTGCTGCGCATGTCGGGCGCGAGCCTGGTGGCGCTGGCCGCCGGTTCCGCGCTGAGCGCCTGCGGCAACGACGGCTCCGCCGCCTCCGGCGGCGGCGACGCGGCCACCGGCACGGTCACCGTCTGGTCCTGGGCCACCGCGGCCCAGGCGCTGCGCGGCGTCGTCCCGGCCTTCGAGCGCGACAACCCGGGGATCAAGGTCGACGTCCAGGACGTCGGCAACCCGGCCATCTGGGACAAGATCACCGTCGGCATGGCGGCCGGCGGCCAGGGCCTCGCCGACGTGCTGCACATCGGCTGCGACTACCTCCCCGGCTACCTGGAGAAGTTCCCCGGCGGCCTGGCCGACCTGTCCGCCCTCGGCGCCGACCAGCACAAGGACAAGTTCTCCGCGGGACTGTGGCCGGTGGTCAGCGGCAAGGACGGCCACGCGTACGCGATGCCCTGGGAGGTGAACCCGCTCGGCTTCTTCTACCGCAAGGACTTCTTCGACAGGGCCGGCATCGACCCCGAGACCTTCCAGACCTGGGACGACGCGATCGCCGTCGCCGACCGCTTCAAGGCCGCCAACCCCGGGGTCGGACTGCTCGGCCTGGTCAAGTCCGGGATCCCGGACATCGACTGCGACTTCCTGCAGTCGCTGCTCCAGCTCCAGGGCGCCTTCTACTTCGACCTCAAGGGCAACGTCTCCCTGGGTTCGCCCGCCGCCGTCAACGCGATGAACGTGATCAAGCGCCTGGAGGCCGCCGGACTGGTCGCCGACGCCTCCGGCGACCACGGCTGGACCAAGCTGATGGCGGCCGGCAAGGTCGCCGTCGCCCCCGTGCCCGCCTGGGGCGCCCGCTACCTGGAGACCAAGTACCCCGACCAGAAGGGCGCCTGGCGCCTCGCCAAGCCGCCGGCCGTCACCCCCGGAGGCAAGCGCGCCGCCATCGTCAACTCCACCCACCTGGCGGTCTCGGCCTCCAGCCCCCGCCGGCCCGCCGCCTACAAGTTCATCGAGTACGCGCTGACCCGGCCGGACTCCATGAACAGCATGTTCAAGGCCGGGGGCGTCTTCCCCGCGCTGACCGCCGCGCACGCCGACGCCATGTACACCGCGCCCAACGCGTTCTACGGCGGCCAGTCGGTGCTGAAGACCTTCGCCGACCTGCTCGCCGACGGCGCCGACGCGACCAACTACTCCGGCGACTACGCCCGTGCCCTCAAGGTGGCCGGCGACGCCCAGAGCAAGGTCTTCCTCAAGGGCGCCGACCCGGCCGCCGTCCTCCAGGAGGCCGCCAAGCAGCTCGCCCAGCAGACCGGCCGTCCGCTGGCATGACGGGCACCGGCATGACCACCACCGACGTACGGCCCGGCGCCCGCACCCGCGGGGGCCGGGACGGGAGCGGCCGGGCCGGGGGCGGGCGCGCCGTGCGCCGCGCCCGGCCGGGC
>NZ_JBSGFD010000380.1:0-3849 GCF_053603215.1 Kitasatospora sp. NPDC004240
GGACGGGCTGCGCGAGGTGGACTTCGGCGACTGGGAGGGCCTGACCTTCGCCGAGGTGCAGCAGCGCTACCCCGACGACCTCGACGCCTGGCTCGAGGCGCCGGCCGAGGGGGCGCCACCGCCGGACGGGGCCGGGGCGTGGGGCGTGCCCGTACCGGAGGGGCGCGGGGAGCCGGACTCCGCGCCGCGGCCCTTCGGCTTGTTGCCGCCGTTGCCGTTGCCGTTCCCGTTGCCGCGGTTGCCGTCGCGGTCCTCGCCCTCGCCCTGACCGGCGGTGTGCCCGCCCGGGCCCGGGGAGGGCTGCGCATACGCACCACCCGACCCCAGCAAGGTCACGGCGATCAGGACCGCCGTACCGAAGAGCCCTGCGGCCGTCCCCCTGCGGCGGTTCCCCGCCCCGACCCCTGCTGCCACCGACCGGCCCCTTTCCTGAGCACTCACTCCCGTAGGAGACACTTGGATTCTGTCAGTCCCTACCTTGGAGGAACCGTTGGAGTTCGACGTCCTTATCGAAATCCCGAAGGGCTCTCGTAACAAGTACGAGGTCGACCACGAGACCGGCCGTCTGCGCCTGGACCGGATGCTCTTCACCTCGACCCGCTACCCGGCCGACTACGGCTACGTCGAGGGCACGCTCGGCGAGGACGGCGACCCGCTGGACGCGCTGGTCATCCTGGACGAGCCCACCTTCCCGGGCTGCCTGATCAAGTGCCGCGCCATCGGCATGTTCCAGATGACGGACGAGGCCGGCGGCGACGACAAGCTGCTCTGCGTCCCGGCGACCGACCCGCGCTGGGAGCACCTGCGGGACATCCACCACGTGTCGGAGTTCGACCGCCTGGAGATCCAGCACTTCTTCGAGGTCTACAAGGACCTGGAGCCCGGCAAGTCCGTCGAGGGCGCCAACTGGGTCGGCCGCGCCGAGGCCGAGGCCGAGGTCACCGCGTCGATCAAGCGTCTGGCGGAGTCCGGCGGCCACTGAGCCGTCGAGCGCCGATCTCGTTCTTCCAGGGCAGTTCGGGGCAGGCCGCGACAGTCGAAGGCCGGGGTGTGCGGAGCGATCCGCGCGCCCCGGCCTTCGCCGTTCCCGAGCTCGTCGCGCCGTCGCGCCGTCGCGCCGTCGCGTCACCGTTCCGCTGCGCCGCCGTTCCATCGCGTCATCGTTTCGTCGTACCGTGGCATCGCCGGTTTTGCCGACAAGCTGTCGGTATAACGTTGACTTAGGTTAGGCTAACCATAACAATCGGGAGCGATCCCGAGCCCTGGAGGCCTGCATGACCAGCCCCGACGAGCAGCCCGTCCCGTTCTCCACCGTGCTCCGCACCGCCAGCGCCGAGGAGCACGAGGCGGCCGAGCAGTCCTCGTTCATGAGCCGACTGCTCGGCGGTCACCTCGGGGTCGCCGCCTACGCCGACCTCACCGCCCAGCTCTGGTACGTATACCGGGCGCTGGAGGGGCGGGCCGAGGAGCTCGCCGGGCACCCGGTGGCCGGGCCGTTCATCGACCGGGCCCTGCTGCGCACCGCCGCCATCGAGCGGGACCTCGCCCACCTGCGCGGCCCCGACTGGCGGGACGGGCTGGCCCCGCTGCCGGCCACCGCCGCGTACGTGGCCCGGGTGGAGGAGCTGGCCGCCGAGTGGCCGGCCGGGTACCTCGCCCACCACTACACCCGCTACCTGGGCGACCTGTCGGGCGGTCAGATCATCCGCGGGATAGCCGAGAAGACCTGGGGCTTCGCGCGCAAGGGCGACGGGGTGCGGTTCTACGTCTTCGAGGACATCGACAACCCGGCCGCCTTCAAGCGGGAGTACCGCGCCAGGCTGGACGCCGCCGGACTCGCGCTGGACGACATCGAGCGGCGCCGGGTGGTGGAGGAGTGCAAGCGGGCGTTCGTGCTCAACGGCGCCATCTTCCGGGACCTGGACGGGCGTTACCCGCTGAGCGCGTGATCGCCCTGTGCGCGGGCCCCGCGGTGTGAACGCCCCGCGGTGTGAACGCCCCGCCGCGGGGACGTCTCCGCGGGCGGCACCCGGAAGGCCCCGGCGAGCGGTCGAACCGCCCGCCGGGGCCTTCCGGGTGCCGGGGATCAGACCCGGACCTCGCCACGGCGGCGGACCAGCGCGGTGGCGCCCCCGCCGAGCAGCAGCAGTCCGGCGGCGGTCGCCAGCAGCGGCACCACCGGGGCGTCCGCGCCGGTGGACGCGAGCAGCCCGCCACCGGAGGTGGTCAGGGTCGCGCCGCCGGCCGTACCGGCGCCCGAACCGCCCGCCGCGCCGCCGGTGACGGTTCCGGAACCGGCCGGGCCCGTCGGCAGCCGGGCGTCCTTGTCGAAGGCCAGCCGCACGGTCACCGGGTCGAGCGCCTCGCCCGCCCGGTACTGGGCGAAGGCGGCCACGCCGTCGGCGGTCAGCTTCGCCGGGACGGCGGAGAGGGTGACCACGCCGTTGACGGGCGCGGGCCGCAGCCCGGTGAGGTCCAGCTCGGCGATCCGGACACCGGTGAGCGTGGTCACCCCGCCGTCGCGGGACTTGGCGGAGACGTCGGCGGTCAGGAAGGCCCCCGAGCGGTCGATGCTCACCCCGAGCCTCGCCAGCGTGGTGTCCAGCTGGTACCCGCCGTCGGCCCCGGGGTGGCCGAGGAAGCGGACCGAGCCGGTGAAGCCGGCCGTCACGGCGTGGGTGGCGGTGTCGTACGCGCCGCTCGCGCCGCCGAAGCGGTAGTCGGCCGCCCCTCCGCCGAACTCCACCTTCCCGTGGGCCAACGGGCCCTCCACGTACCGGCGGAAGCTCTCCTTGACCGACCACTCCAGGGTGCCGTTGACGATCGGGAGGCGCCCGCCCGCGGTGGGGCCCTGGGTCGCGGTCGGGCTGCCGGTCGCGGTCGGCGAAGCGGTGGCCGTCGCGGACGGGCCCGCGGTCGGCGAGGCGGTGGCGGAGGTGGTCGCGGTCGGGCTCGTGGTCGCGGTGGCGGAGGCCGTGGACGTGGCGGTGGCCGTCGCCGTGGACGTGGCGGTGGCTGTGGCCGTGGCGGAGGCGGACGGCGAGGCGGTGGCCGACGGGGTGGCCGGGCTCTGCTTCAGCAGCAGCGCGAGCGGGTCCATCTCCGCCCCGGCCTGGTAGAAGCCGGCGAACGCCTTCGCGCCCTGCTCGGTCAGCCTGGCCGCGGTCGCCGCCCCGGTGGTGGTGTCCCGGCCCACGGTGAAGGTCACCAGCGGGACGTCGTCCCGTCGGGTGGTCTCGGTGGCGCCGATCGACTCCTTGGCGGCGGTGTCGGCGGTCAGCGTGCCGGTCGTCCCCGAGGTGGTGATCCGCAGGTCGCTCAGCGCGATGTCCAGCCCGCCGTGGTGGGCGGTGAACCGGACGCCACCGGTGAAGGAGGAGTCGAGCGTGTGGGTGCCCAGGTCGTACCGGGCGCTCGCCAGGCCGAAGCGGAAGCTGCCGTCCGCGTTGGTGGTGGCGCCGCCGCTCAGCTCCACCGCGCCCGCGCCGACCGACCCGGTCACGTAGGAGCGGAAGCTCGCCTTCACCCCCCAGTCGAGCGAGCCGCTGTCATACGTGACGATGGACGGCCCGCCCGCGCCGAAGGCGGTCGCGGGCAGGCCCACGGCGGTCAGGGCGAGGCCCGCGGTGACGGCCGCGAGGGCGGCGAGCCGGGTGCGGTTGCGGCTGCCCGCGGGCATGGCGGTGCTGCGTGACATGGTGTCGGTACTCCGTTCGGTGATCGGTGAGGTGAGAGCCCCGGCCGGGTGAGCACGCCGGGGTGAGAGGGCCGGGGTGGGCGCCGGTCAGGCCGGGTCGACCGGTCCGCCCCGGGTGCGGCGGCGGTGGGCCAGCAGGCCGGCCCCGGCCG
>NZ_JBSGFD010000381.1:0-3818 GCF_053603215.1 Kitasatospora sp. NPDC004240
CTGAACCTGAAAGCGTGATGTCGGAGCCGTTTGCCTGACAGTCGCGGGGTGGGTCCGGTAGCTCTGAGCTGTGAGATACGCGCAGGGCGGCGGGTTGACCGACGCCGAGAGGGCCGCGCGGGAGCGGATCCGGCTGCAGGCCGTGGAACGCTTCGAGGGCGGGAAGAAGAACCGGGAGATCGCTGCCGCGCTGCGGGTGAGCGAGCGGTCGGTAGAGCGGTGGCGCTGGGCCTGGCGCGGGCAGGGAGAGGTCGGCGTCCAGTCGAAGGGATCACCAGGCCGCCCAAGGCTCGGCCTAGACCAGATCGCCAGGCTGGAACGGGAGTTGGAGCGCGGCCCGCTCGCCCACGGCTGGGCGGACCAGCGGTGGACGCTGGCGCGGATCAAGACGCTGATCGGCCGGCTGTTCCATGTCTCGTACACGGTGGAGGGCACCTGGCGGCTGTTGAAGCGGCACGGCTGGAGCTGGCAGCAGCCCACTCGACGGGCGATCGAGCGCGATGACGACGCGGTCGAGGTGTGGAAGAAGGAGACCTGGCCGCGGGTAAGAGCACCGCGGCGGAGCGCGGGGCCTGGATTGTCTTCGAGTTGCGCCGTGAGGCGCTGTGATTCGTGTGGGGGTGAGAGACCTTCACCGCCGTTCTGTCGTAGCAGAGGGGTGGAGCTGAGGGCAGCCTGATCCGGGTGATGCCGGGGAGGGCGGGAGCGGCCCTGACAAAGCCGGGACGTGCCAGCACTGCCAGATGGTGCGGGTCCGGCGAGCGGGATGGAGAGGAGTACGCGAGGAACCGGCGTCTTTACGTCTCTTAACGACTACACCGGCTCGAACCTGGCGGATCTGGGCCGGAGGCGGTGCGCACTCGCTGCTTGGCGGCGGCGGGGAACTCCTTGATCGGTATTTCGAAGCCGTTCGGGAGGCCACGAGGAAGGACTACGGCGTACTCGTGGCGATGCCGCAGGGACACAGTCGGGCTCCTACTCCAACGAGCGAATCGCAGTGAACACGGGAACCACCCGGTCTCAACTCCCCAGCCGTGCACGGCCAGTGCCCGGTCGGGGATAGGCGCATCGACCGCCGAACGGTCCGGGTGGGGCGGAGCCGCCGTAGTACTCCGAGCCGGGGAGAGCCCGCGCACATGGGGAAGGGCGGCAGCGGTATCGAGAAGGGAAGGAGACTGCAATGCCGAAAGATGCACCGCTGAACAGCGGCGCTCTGCTGGAGGCGGACCCGGTGGGGCCGCGCCAGCGGGTATTGGAGATGCAGGCCAAGCTTCACCGTTGGGCGGCGGCCGATCCCGGCCGCCGGTTCGATGACCTGTTCAACCTCGTGCACGACCCGGCGACGCTGATCGCGGCGTTCGACCGGGTCGCCGGCAACCGGGGAGCCCGTACTCCCGGCGTGGACGGCCTGACGGCCGCCGATGTCGAGGAGCGATTCGGGGTCCCCGGATTCCTGGACGACCTACGGGCCCAGCTCAGGCAGGGCTCGTTCCGGCCACTGCCGGTGCGGGAGCGCAAGATTCCCAAACCGGGCGGGTCGGGGAAGGTACGACGGCTGGGGATTCCCGTGATCGCCGACCGAGTCGTCCAGGCCGCGCTGAAACTGGTGCTGGAGCCGATCTTCGAGGCCGACTTCAAGCCGGTCTCCTACGGCTTCCGGCCCAAGCGGCGGGCCCAGGACGCGATTGCCGAGATCCACTTCTACGGCACCCACGGCTATCGGTGGGTGCTGGACGCGGACATCGCGGCGTGCTTCGACGAGATCGACCACGCCGCACTGATGGACCGCGTCCGGAAGCGGATCAAGGACAAGCGGGTGCTGGCGCTGGTGAAGGCGTTCCTGAAGTCCGGCCTCCTCACAGAGCTCGGGGAACAGCAGGAGACCTTCACCGGCACGCCGCAAGGGGGCATCATCTCCCCGCTCCTGGCGAACATCGCCCTGTCGGCGCTCGACGAGCACCTGCACCGGGCATGGGAACCGGACGGGGACCTGTCCACCAGCCCTCGGCGCGAACGGCGAAGCGCCAAGGGCCTGCCCTCGTGGCGACTGGTCCGCTACGCGGACGACTTCGTCGTCCTGGTCAAAGGGACCAGGCAGGACACCGAGGCACTGCACGAGGAGATCGCCCAGGTCCTCGCACCGATGGGGTTGCGGCTCTCGGAGGCCAAGACCCAACTGGTGCACCTGAGCGAGGGGTTCGACTTCCTGGGGTTCCACATCCAGTGGCGCCGCAAGCGCGGAACGGACAAGTGGTACGTCTACACCTTCATCGCCGACCGGCCCCTCCGGTCGGTGAAGGCGAAGATCCGTACCCTCACCCACAGAACATCGCAGCAGGACCTGGCCGTGGTACTGATCAATCTGAACAGGATCACCCACGGATGGGCCAACTACTTCCGGCATGCCGTTGCGAAGCGCACCTTCAGCAACCTGGACAACCTCGTCTGGTGGCGGGTCGTCCGACTGCTGCAAGAGCGGCATCACTGGAACTGGTCGGACGTCCGCAGACGGTTCACCACCCCTACCGGGCGGTGGCTGCCGATCAGCGCGGGCGAGATCGAGTTGCGGAAGATCAGCGCGATGCCGGTCACCCGGTATCGCTACCGCGGCAACACGATTCCCAGCCCCTGGGCCACTGCAACCACCTGACGGCAGAGACCGTGGAGAGCCCGTTGCGTCGAGAGGCGCACGGCGGGTTCGGCGAGAGGTCCGGGGAAACGGACCGGGAGCAATCCCGGCACCGCGCCCCGGGCCTACTCAGCGACGAAGCCGGGCAGTCGATGACTCCGCCGCGTGCCAGGACCTGGGGCCGGATCGGCCGGACCCCGGTCGTGAGGGTGAGGGGCCGGGGCTCGGGGCGGGTGTCGATGGCGGGCATGGCCTGCTACAAACCGGGCGAGCGGTCCAGGTTGATCTACGCGATCCGCGAGTACCGGGGCCGCAAGGACGAGCCGAAGGGCTTCGGCTGGCGCGACTTCCGCGATCTGATCGTCCGTGCCCGCATCCAGCTCGGCGGACCGATCGTGCTCGTCTGGGACAACGTCCGCCTCCACCTGACGGCCGGCATGCGCGAATTCATCGACGCGAACGCCGAATGGCTCACCGTGTTCCAGCTGCCCACGTATGCTCCGGACCTCAATCCGACCGAGGGCGTCTGGTCGCTGGTCAAGCGTGACATCGGCAACCTCGCCGCGGCCGACCTCGGCCAGGTCACCCGCGCCGTGAAGCGCAAACTGAAGATGCTGCAGTACCGACCGGAGGTCATCGACGGCTGCCTCGCCGGCACCGACCTGCCCCTGGACCTGTGAGCGCCGGGTCGACGGACCCGAAATTGACCGAAGCCCAAAGCCGCTGGTCAGCTACGGTGGCGGCATGACCGACAGCCTGCCCGAGGACGTAGCCGACGTGCTTGACCTTGTCCTGAACCCGGACGAGCCCGCCCACGACGCCCTCCGACAGCAGGTGCCCCAACTCAGGGTGCAGTCCCGTTGCAAGTGCGGCTGCGGCACTACCTACTTCGAACTCGACGCCGACGCCGTGGAGCCCGCGCCAACGGGGCCCGGCACCGTTGTGGCTGCCGACGTACAGCTGTTCACCGAAACCGGCGAGTGCCCTGGCGAGGTCCTGGTCTTCGCGCAAGGCGGCTACCTCTCATGGCTGGAGGTCTGCTCATGGAGCGATGACATCGAGGTGAATCTCGCTGCGGCGCGGCGCTGGCTGCAGCCACCGTCCTGAACCCGAGCCGACAACATCCGGCGGTTTCGGACCCTGACGCCGCCACCACGAGCCGACCGACATCACGAGTTCAAGTTCAGTA
>NZ_JBSGFD010000382.1:0-3799 GCF_053603215.1 Kitasatospora sp. NPDC004240
CCCGCCGGGGGGGGGGCCGCCGGCCCGCCCCGGCCCCCGGCGGCGCCCCCGCCGCCGGTGCCCGACGCCCCGTCGGGCGAAGTCCAGCCAGCACGACAGGAACAGGGAAAGAAGCATGGGACGGATCGTCGTGATCACCACCGGCGGAACCATCGCCGGCCGCCGCGGCCGGACGGGCCGGCGGGCCAGCGCGGCAGGCCGCGAGGTGCTGTCCAGGGTGGAGGTCCCCTCCGGGATCACCGTCGAGGTCATGGACCTGTGCACGGTCGACGGTCCGCTGATGACCACCGCCCGGCAGCTGACCCTGCTGCGCACGGTCCACCAGCTCTTCCAGCGGGACGACGTGGAGGGCATCGTCGTCACCCACGGCACGGACACCCTGGAGGAGACGGCCTTCCTGGTCGACCTCCACCACCGCGACCCCCGCCCGGTGGTGTTCACCGGCGCCCAGCAGCCGCTCGACCACCCGGACGACGACGGCCCGCGCAACCTCCACGACGCCCTGCTGGCCGCCTCCGCCGTCACCGGGGCAGGCACCCTGGTGGCCTTCGGCGGCAAGCTGTTCGCCGCACGCGGCACGGTGAAGTTCCACACCCTGGCCGCGGATCCCTTCAGCAGTCCGGAGGACGGACCGATCGGAGAGGTCCGGCACCGGACCGTCACCCTGCGCACGCGGCCCGCACGGCCCGAGCCCATCCCGATGCCGCCCCGGACCGTGCCCCAACTGCCGCTGCGCGTCGACATGGTGATGCACCACTCGGACGGCGACCCGATGCTGCTGCGAGCCGCCCTCGCGGGCGGCGCCCGAGGCGTCGTCCTGGTGGCCACCGGCGCGGGGAACGCCACCCCGGCGTTCGCGGCCGCCGTCGCCGAGGCCACCGCCGCAGGCGTGCCGGTGGCGCTGACCACCCGGGTGCCCGTCGGGCCGGTCGCCGAGCTCTACACCAACGGCGGGGCGGTCGACCTCGTCGCTGCCGGGGCGCTTCCCACCGGCACCCTCCGCGCGGGCCAGGCCCGCATCGCCGTCCTCAGCGCCCTGCTCGCCTCCGACGACCCCGCCGAGCGCCGCCGGCTCCTGCACGGCGTGCTCGCCGTGCCCGTACCGGCCGCGGCCGCCTGAACCCGGACCCCCGCCGCGGCGACGGAGCCGTTCCCGCCGCGGCGGGGGTCCGTCACCACCGTGCACGATCCGCCGGTGACACCGCCCGGTGCACCGGAACGAGAGAGGACACCAGCACCTTGACGATATCCCGAACGACCGCGGCGGCCACCGCGATCGCCGTGGCCGCGGCCTGCGGCGCGGTCCTGCTCCCCGGGAGCGCCGCGGCCGCCGACAACGCGCCGCTCACCCGGGACCCGGCCGACGCCCAGATCACCCGCGGCGTGGAGCACAACCTGCCGGGCCCGCTGACCGCGAAGACCGAGGCCCGGCAGAAGGCAGCCACCGAACAGCTGGTGGCGGGCACCGCCACCGTCGAGAAGCGCGGCAGCAGCACCGCGGTGAAGCTGGGCGACGGCCAGTACGTGGAACTCGCCCGGGAGCGCACCGACCGGATCTTCACCATCCTGGTCGAGTTCGGCGACCGGGTCGACACCACCACCCAGCACGACGGCAAACCCAAGTACGGGGGCACACCGGGCCCGCTGCACAACAGCATCGAGCGGCCGGACCGCGCGGTCGACAACTCCACCGCCTGGCGCGCCGACTACGACCGGCAGCACTACCAGGACCTCTACTTCAGCACCACCAAGGACTCCCTGCGGACGTACTACGAGCGGCAGTCCTCGGGCCGCTACTCGGTCGAGGGCACCGTCACCGACTGGGTGAAGGTCCCGTGGAACGAGGCCCGTTACGGCTCCAACTGGTGCGGCGACAACGTCTGCTCCAACGCCCAGGACCTCATCCGGGACGCCGTCGATGCCTGGGTGGCGGGCGAGAAGGCCAAGGGCCGCGGTGACGCGGAGATCCGGGCCGCCATCGCCGAGTACGACCGCTGGGACCGCTACGACCACGACGGTGACGGCGAGTTCAACGAGCCGGACGGCTACGTGGACCACTTCCAGATCGTGCACGCCGGGGTCGACGAGTCCGCGGGCGGCGGTGCGCAGGGCGCCGACGCCCTGTGGGCGCACCGCAGTTACGTCTACGGCTCGGGCTCCGGAAGCACCGGACCGGCGGGCAACAAGCTGGGCGGCACCCCGGTCGGCACCACCGGGATCTGGGCCGGCGACTACACCATGCAGGCCGAGAACGGCGGCCTCGGCGTGTTCGCCCACGAGTACGGCCACGACCTGGGCCTGCCGGACCTCTACGACACCTCCGGGCACGGCGTGGACAACTCGGTCGGCTACTGGTCGCTGATGAACTCCGGCTCCTGGCTGGGCGAGGGACGCGACGAGATCGGCGACCGGCCGGCCGACCTGGACGCCTGGAGCAAGCTGCAACTGGGCTGGCTCACCTACGACAAGGCGAAGGCCGGCGAGCTGTCGGTGCACCGCACCGGCCCCGTCGAGTACAACTCGAAGCTGCCGCAGGCCCTGGTGGTCGAGCTGCCGAAGAAGACCGTCACCACCGTGATCAACACGCCCTACGCGGGCGCCCGGGAGTGGTGGAGCGGCAGCGCGGACAACCGCAACTCCCAGCTGGTGCGCGAGGTGGACCTCACCGGCCGCACCTCGGCCCGGCTGACCGCCAAGGGCTGGTACGAGCTGGAGAAGGACTTCGACTACGGCTACGCCGAGGTCTCCACCGACGGCGGCGCGAGCTGGACGGCCCTCGCCGGCAGCTTCGGCGGCGCCCCGATCCCGGCGAACGGCAGCGGGATCCCGTCGCTGAACGGCTCCTCCGGCGGGGCCTGGGGTGATCTGGTGTACCCGCTCGACGCGTACGCGGGCCGCGTGGTCAAGATCCGCTTCCGGGTCGCCACCGACGGCAGCACCCATCTCAGGGGCCTGGCGCTGGACGAGATCGCCGTGACCGCCGACGGCGCCGCGCTGTTCACCGACGGCGCCGAGAACGGTGACGACGGCTGGACCGCCCGGGACTTCACCCGCACCACCGGCACCTTCACCGTCGACCACCCGCAGTACTACCTGGTGGAGAACCGCCAGTACGTCTCGTACGACACCACGCTGCGGACCGGGCCGTACGTGTTCGGCTCCCGGCAGCGCCCGAGCTGGGTCGACCACTTCCCGTACCAGAACGGCCTGCTGGTCTGGTTCTGGGACGCCTCGCAGAGCGACAACAACGTCTACGAGCACCCCGGCAGCGGCCTGGTGCTGCCGGTCGACGCCCACCCGGCGCCGCTGCGGTGGTCGGACGGGAGCCTGATGCGCACCCGGGTGCAGAGCTACGACTCGACCTTCGGCTCGGAGCCGACCGACGCCTTCACCCTGCACCGGGCCGACGTGCCGACGGCCCTGCCGAGCCTGCCGGGCGTCGCGGTCTTCGACGACCACAACAACTCGTACTGGGACGCCTCGAACCCGTACAGCAGCGTGAAGGTGCCGGACACCGGCACCAGGATCGAGCTGCTCTGGAACAGCACCGACAAGCTGGAGTCGATCATCATGGTCCGCCCCGCGCGGTGACCCGGGCTCCCGGCGGGTCCCGGTGAGGGGGGACCGCCGGGTGACGGCTCCGGCCGGGCGCCGAACCGCATCCCCCACTGCGGTGGCGTCGCACGGCGGTGCCCCGGCCGGGCGCCCTCCGGCGCGATCACCTGCGCCGAGTCGCAGCGCACCACCTCCAACGCCGCGTTCTGGCCCGACGTCCCGATCGACCAGATCTGCGCATCCT
>NZ_JBSGFD010000383.1:0-3732 GCF_053603215.1 Kitasatospora sp. NPDC004240
CTCTTAATCAGCGGGTCCGGGGTTCGAGTCCCTGGCGGCGCACAGACAGCCGGAAGGCCCTTCGCGAGAGCGGAGGGCCTTCCGGCGTTTCCGGCCCCTGCGGCTCCCTCGGTTCCTAGGAGGGGACGCGCGGGGCACCGAGCCGGATGCCCAGTTCGAGCCTGCTGCGGACGCCGGTCAGTTCCATCGCCTGCGCGACGTGGCGCTGCACCGTCCGCGAGGAGATGGACAGCTGCCGGGCCACCGCGTCGTTGGTCAGCCCGGAGGCCAGCATCCGCAGGATCTCCCCGCGCAGCCCGGTGAACAGGACCCGGTCGGACGCCACCGGCTCCTGGGCGCTCGCCCAGGTGTACTCGAACAGCGCCACCAGCGCCTTCACCGCGACCGGCGCCCGGACCACCAGCCGGCCCGTGGGACGCCCGCCGCACTCCTCGGCCACCAGACCGACCCGGCGGTCCAGCACCACCAGGACGGTCGGCAGCTCCGGCACCACCCGCAGCTGCCCGCGGCCGGGCACGGCCAGCCGCCGGGCACGGTCCAGCGCGTCCTCCCCGACGTCGGCCGGCAGCACCAGCCGCAGCTCCGGCCCGGAGGTCCCGCACGGCAGTTCGCTCAGACAGTCAAGGAGCCCGCCGGCTGCCCCGGCGGGTCCTATCACCAGAATCTCGCTGCGTGCGACGGCCAGCCAGGAGGCCGGCCGCAGGTCTCCCGGCGGTGGGTCCGGGAGGGTGGGCGGCGGCTCCGCCCAGGCGTCCGCACCGTCCCCCGGCCCGAGGGGCGGAGGTGGGGTACGGGTTTCCGACAACGTGTTCTCCAACGGCATAGGCACTCCCCCGTGTCCGTGTCCGTGTGGTGGGTGCGGAAAGGCCCCCTTCGTGGGCGGGCCCGCCGGCGCTTCCGCCACCGTGATCCGTCCGACAGCCCCAGGCTAGTCAGCACCGGGTGCGCCCCGGATCGGGAGATCTCCCCGACCTGCGGGGGGAATCCCCCACACCGGGCCCTCACCGACGCCACCCCAGGGGGTCACGCCGTACGGGGTCACGCCGTACGGGGGGCACACCGCCCGGGGTCACGCCGTACGGGGGCCGCTCACCGGTCCCGGAGCCCCCGCCGGTGGTCGAGGTAGGCCAGGACCGCCTGGACCCGGCGGTGGCCGGTGCCGGTGGCCGGGATGCCCAGGCGGCCGAGGATGTTGGCGACGTGGGTCTCGACGGTCTTGGGGCTCAGCTGGAGCCGTTCGCCGATCGCCGGGTTGGTCAGGCCCTCCGCCATCAGGGCCAGCACCTGGCGTTCGCGCTCGGTCAGCGAGTCCACCGGGCCCGAGCGCTTCTGCCGGTTCACCAGCTGGTCGGTGATGGCCGGGTCGAGGACGGCCCAGCCGGCCGCGACCCGCTCCAGGGCGTCGACCAGCTGCGCGGTGTCCAGCAGGCGTTCCTTGAGCAGGTAGCCGATCCGGCCGTGGCCGGTGGTGAGCAGTTCCAGCGCGAAGTCCGGGTCCAGGTGCAGGGAGAGCAGCAGGACCCCGACGCCCGGGTGCTCGGCGACGATCCGGCGGGCGGCCGTGATGCCCTCGTCGGTGTAGGTCGGGGGCATCCGGATGTCGACCAGGGCCGCCTGCGGACGGTGCTCCGCGACCGCCCGCAGCAGCTGCTCGCCGTCGCTCACCACCGCCACCACCTCGACGCCGGCGGCGCGGAGCAGCATGTCCAGGCCGTCGCGGATCAGGGGGGTGTCATCAGCGATGACGATGCGCACGGGATCACCACCTTCACACGGGTGCCCCCGCCCGGGGGGCTGCTCAGTACGAAGTCGCCGCCCTGGCGGCGCACCCGGTCGGCCAGGCCGCGCAGGCCGCTGCCGGCGCCCGGTTCGGCGCCGCCCCGGCCGGCGTCGGCGATCTCCAGCCGCACCTCCCGGGCCGCGCCCTCGCCCTCGATCCGCAGCGCGATCCGGGCCGAGTCGGCGCCGGCGTGCCGGGCGATGTTGGTCAGGGACTCGGCGGCGACGAAGTAGACCGTCTCGGCCACCTCGTTCGGCAGCTCCCCGGCCTCCTCGGCGACCAGCTCCACCGGCACCGGGGAGGCGGCGACCAGCGAGCGCAGGGCCTGCGCCGCGTCGGCCGGGCCGTCCACCGGGAAGGCCGCGCCGGCGGCGAGACGGCGCAGCTCGCCGATCGCCAGGGCCAGTTCGTCGGCGGCCGCGTCGATCGCCTCGCCGAGCTGCGGCCGGCTCTCCACCGCGGCCTGGTTGCGGGCCATCTTCAGCGCGAACCCGGCCTTCAACAGCCGCAGTTGGGCGCCGTCGTGGAGGTCGCGCTGCACCTTGCGCAGCTGCTCGGCGCTGCGCCGGTCGAGCCGGTCGTCGATGCTGCGGCGGTCGGCCGCCAGGCTGCGCAGCCAGCCGCGCACGGTGGTGACCAGCAGGGTCGGCGGCAGCATCGCCTGCACCGCCACGCCCACCGCGTTGAGCGGCACCCGGGCGTCGGCGGCCTCGACCGGGCTCAGCAGCAGCGCGCCGACGGCCTCGGCCGCCAGGCTCAGGGCGATCAGCACGCCGAGGGCGGTGACCGGCCAGTTCTCCCGCCAGCCCTCCTTGCGGACGGCGTCGCGGCCCTCCGTACGGGCCCGGCCGGTGCCGCGGCCCGCGCGGATCAGCACGAAGACCAGCAGGACCGCGATCGCCGCCACCTGGAGGTGCGCCAGCGCGCCGGCCGGCAGGAAGGCGCTGCGCCAGTCCAGCGAGACGCAGGCCAGACAGGGTTCCCACGGGCTGCGGTCACCGCGGGCGTAGTCGGGGATGACGGTCAGCGGCAGCGTCCAGGTCAGCAGCAGCAGCACCCGGACCGGCGGGTCGCCCCGGTCGGCCCGGGCGAGCAGCACCAGGGTGTGCACCAGCAGGACGGCCGGCAGCGCCACCACCACCATCACGTAGGCGCGGTCCGGCGGGTCCGGCAGCAGGGTGACGGCCCTGGCCAGCCAGGCCAGTCCGACACCGATCAGCAGCAGGCCGACCCGGCTGTCCGACTGCTGGGCGATCACCGCCCCGCAGCCGACGAAGGACCAGATGAGCACCACCACGGTGGCGTGCAGCAGGGTGGCGTCCAGATGGGAGAGCCGCATCACCAGCAGGCCGGTCGCCGCGCCGCCGCCGAGCGCGGCGAGGATGATCAGTGCGGCCTGCCAGGAACCTCCGAAGGATCTGGACCCGTCGTCCTCCCCGCGCCTCCAGCGTTCCACCATCGGCCCACCTCCCCCCATGCAGCGCCCCATGCCCACCGCGGAGCCACGGCGGTGGCCGGCGACGGGGAGGTTGCGCAGAGGGATCGGGAACCGGCTCCCGGGCGGACGGCTCCGGCCGAGTGCGCCGGACTGCCGCACTTCGGCTCTGTCATGGTGTCGCTCTCCCCGTGCCACACGCAAATATCACTATTCACGATTCAGTGGGGAGATTCAACGAGACATCAGATCGCCGCCCCGGCACGGGAAATGAGACGTTCCCGGGCCGGGGTGCGATCCGTCGGCCGCCCGGCGCTCAGTACCGGGCGGTCACGAACCTCGTCGTGCGCGGTGTCAGTCCGTTGCTCAGCGCGCCGCGCTCAGCGATCGCGCTCAGCGCGCTGCGCCGGACGGTCGCGAACTTCGCTGCGCTCAGCGCTCAGCGTCGGACAGTCGCGAGTGTCGCTGCGCTCAGCGCTCGACCTCGCCCTTGATGAACTTCTCGACGTTCTCGCGG
>NZ_JBSGFD010000384.1:0-3618 GCF_053603215.1 Kitasatospora sp. NPDC004240
GGACGCGGGCAGCACGGCCGGGTTCCTGATCCGTGACCGCGACTCGAAGTTCACCGCCGCCTTCGACGCCCTGATGGCCGATGCCGGCCTGAAGATGGTCACCACCGGCATCCGGATGCCGCGGATGAACTCCCTGACGGAGCGCTGGACACAGACCTGCCGCAGGGAGCTTTCGGACCGCACTTCGATCTGGAACCAGCGCCACCTCCTCCACACGCTCCGCGAGTTCGAGGCCCACTACAACGGGCACCGGCCACACCGAGCGCTGATGCAGGCCGCGCCCCTGCGCTTGCCACCCGAACCGATCAACCCGCCAGGGCACGTCACACAGCTGGAGGTCCTTTGACGAGACCGACTCGGCCGCACACTCCACGAGTACCAACATGCCGCATGACCAGCGCGGATGATTATTCGGCACCCGCAGCTTCGCCGCGCTGGTGCTCTGGGTCTGCCGCGGCCTGCCGAGGCCGTCAAAACGTCACGGGCGCCCCACCAAAGATCTTGGTGGGGCGCCCGCTCGCGTGATGGAAGAACCTCAGTGGTCTATTTGAGTGGGGCTTTCCAGGTCTCCGCGTCCCGCGACAGGGCGATGGACCACACGTCCCCCGGCCCCGGAACCCCTGAATCACTCACGTCGTCATCTATTACGTGAATCAGTGCGCACGATTCAGGGATCCAGAATCTCCTATACCTTGACCTGGTGGCATCCTCGATTGCTTCCGAGCTGGCGCCAGCTCGAATAATGGACTGAACCAAGGCGCCAAACGAGACCCGGTCCTGAAAAGTACCGTATCTGCGCGATAGGGGCTTGGGAATCACGTCCGCATTGGGCAGTGGCAACCGATGCACCTGAATGCTAATTCCTATGCATTTCCAAGAATTCTCGAACCGCAGGAAAGATAGCTCCACGAGGCCATAGTCGCGACGCATGCGGCCCTTGTGCACGTCATCGACGTAGTCATTGCCAAGGGCCTGCTCCCATTGGGTTGGGTTGGTCCCCAGCCCGACCCCTAGAACTTGCCCGCTCACCGCGACATCATGGAGGAAGTCCAGTTCAGTCACCCCATCTTCTCCAATGCCTTGATGAGGAAGTGTATCTCCGCTGCCCGGTTGGACTGCATGCCAAACTCTCCAGCGTTCATACTGGCTCGGGCGGATTTGGCCTTTTCGATGATATCGGCCCTCAGGCTCGGATTCGAGTGGATCTCATCCAGAACCTTCTGAACCTCCTTGGGGCTAGCCGTTCCGGACCTTAGACGAATGGCCTCAGCGCCGATCCCGCCTTCGCCGTTCGGGAAGATCCTCACCTCATTCTCTCCGATGTGAATGTGGGCACCCTTGGTGGCCCAGTCCTGGTAAGCAACAGATGCGTGAATGCATCTGTTGGAATTATGAACGAGTACCGGAGTCTCGCCCGCCAGCACATATTGATCCGAAACGGTAGGGGTTCTCGGTCGTTGAACACCGCGTGACTGAACTGGTGGGGGACGCGCGGCACTTGTCGCCGTCGGCGCAGGAAGCGTTGCGGCTGCGGGCGGTGGCCGCGCTGGTGGAAGGCCGGGCCCGCGAGGACGTCGCGTCGGTGTTCAAGGTCTCGCTGAAGGCGCTGGACGGCTGGTGGGCGAAGTGGCTGGACGGCGGGCGCGAGGCGCTCATCGGGCGCCCGCGTGGCCGGCGGGTCGGGGAGCATCAGGTGCTGTCCGAGGCCGAGCAGGCGGCGGTGCGGCAGGCCGTGCTCGACCACCAGCCCTGTGAGCTGGGGCTTGTCGGTCAGCTGTGGACGCGTTCCCAGGTGGGTGCGCTGATTGCGAAGCTGTACCGGGTCCACCTGACGGAGCCGGGGGTGGGCAAGTACCTGCGCCGCTGGGGACTGTCGTTCCAGCGCCCGGACAAGCGGGCCGTCGAGCAGGATCCCGAGGCAGTGCGTGGCTGGCTGGAGGAGACCTGGCCGGCGATCCGCGCGAGGGCGAAAGCCGAAGGCGCCGAGGTGCTGTTCGCCGACCAGGTCGGCATCCGCTCCGACCAGGTCACCGGCCGGACCTGGGGCGCCAGGGGGCGGACTCCGATCGTGCGCCGGACCGGGAACCGCTTCTCGGTCAACGCCATGTCCGCGATCAGTACCAAGGGCCGCATGCACTTCATGGTCTTCACCGGCACCTTCGACGCGCAGGTCATGTGCCGTTTCCTCGACCGGCTCGCCGGCCACTTCGACCGCAAGGTCCACCTCGTCGTGGACCGCCACTCGGCCCACCGCAGCAAGAAGGTCCGCGCCTGGCTGGCCGACCACACCGAACAGGTCGAACTGCACCTCCTGCCGTCGTACTCGCCCGAGCTGAACCCCGACGAACTGGTCAACGCCGACCTCAAGCGCAGCCTGCCCATGAGCCACCGGGCCCGCAACCGGGCCGAACTCGCAGCCGAAGCCCGGCGCTTCTTCCACCGCCGCCAACGCCAACCCCACATCGTCCGCGGCTACTTCCACGGTCCGCACGTGCGCTACACCCTCGACGAGAACCAATTGAGTTTCTGATCAATAGTACGTGTGGAGGTTGGCGACGGTGAGGTTGTGGGCCTCCTGCGGGTTCGTGCTGTAAGTGCGGGTGGAGAGGGCGGTGACGGTGGTGCCGCTCGTGGTCAGCAGCTGGTCGCCAACCGCGATGTCCTTGGCGGGGGTCCAGCGTTGGGTGGTTTCGTCCCAGTAGGGGTGGTGGGAGGTGGAGACCAGTGGCGTGTCGGTGGTGGTCGTGGTGTTGCTGATGGTGAGTTCGGTGAACTCGGCGTCGTCCGGTGTGACGATTTTCGCGGTGACTGGCTGGCCGAGGGTTGTGTCGGTCTGTGGGTCGGTGGCCAGGACGGTGTCGCCGGGCTGGATGTCGCCGATCTTCTTGGTGCTGCCGTCGGCCATCAGGACGAGGGTGTCCGGCGGGAAGCTGTCCCTTCGCCCCGGGGAGCGGGCACGTGCCTTGGCCCAGTAGGTCGTCGGCCTTGTTGGTCTTGAGGTCCTCGGCCTTGTCTATGGTGCGTTTGGCTTTGAGGTAGTCGCCGCCGACGGGTACGAGTCCGATGCCGCTGTTGATGGCTCCTTCCACGTCGCCCCGGTAGATGTTCAGCCCGAGGGAGACGAGGTCGCCGGCTGTGCCGACGAGGCCGGGAAGGTAACTAGCGGCGTCGGCGAGCTCGGTGGCCCGGTCTAGTTTAGATTTTTTCGTGGGGTTGTATCCCCACGTTGAGACGTTGTTCTTGTGGATCTGCTTCGCCATCCAGTTTTGCTGCTCGCTGGGGCGCATGTAGCCGGGCAGGTTCTGCTGGTAGTAGCGCCTCTGGTCGTCATCGGAGACGTACTTGTGGGTGGTTTCGGCGGCGTTGCTCATGGTGATGGTGCCGGCCGAGCCGCACTGGTAGAGGGTGCCGCATTCCTCGGATTTGAGGCCGCTGGGGTCGCTGGAGTTGACCGGGTCGTTCTCGCTGTACGCGTAGCCGTTCCACTGCTGCGGGTCGGCGGGGTCGAGGATCGGGTCCGGGCTGATGAAGCGGCCGGTGTTCGGGTCGTACTGGCGGGCTCCGAGGTTGGTGAGGCCGGTGGTGTCGTCCTTGGTGCCGCCGACGAAGCCCTTGGTG
>NZ_JBSGFD010000385.1:0-3591 GCF_053603215.1 Kitasatospora sp. NPDC004240
CGCCGGCCCGGCCGACAAGCTCTCCGCCGAGGACCGTGACCAGCTGGTCCGCGCCCGTCGAGGGGCAGCAGCCGCCCGCGCCGCCCGCCGGGTACGGCTACCCGCCGCCCGGTGGCGGCCAGCCGCCGCAGCCGCAGCAGTGACGCGCGAGGGCCCGCCGACCAGGAGGTCGACGGGCCCTCGCCGCTGTGACGGCCCGGTCGCCCGGGCCGGGGGCGTCAGCCCTCGTCGGTGAGCTCGCGGGAGCGCTTGACGTCGTCGGCCATCCGGTCGAGCAGTGCCTCGATGGAGTCGAACTTCTCCATCCCGCGCAGGTAGACCAGGAACTCGACGGCCGCGTGCAGCCCGTACAGGTCGAGGCCGACCCGGTCGATCGCGTAGGCCTCGACCGTGCGGGCGGTGCCGTCGAAGGTCGGGTTGGTGCCGACCGAGATCGCCGCCGGCATCCGCTCGCCGTCGGCGATCAGCCAGCCCGCGTACACGCCGTCCGCCGGGATCGCGCTGTGCGGCACGGTCTCCACGTTGGCGGTCGGGTAACCGAGTTCACGGCCGCGCTGGGCACCGCGCACCACCACGCCCTCGACCCGGTGCGGACGGCCCAGCACCTCGCCCGCGCCGGTCACGTCGCCGGCCGCGACCAGCCGCCGGGTCAGCGTGGACGAGAACGGCTCGCCGTCGCCGGCCGCGCCGCGCACCTGGAGGTCGACCACGTCGACCTCGAAGTCGGCGGTCCGGCCGAGCTCCGCGAGCAGCGCGACGTCGCCCGCCGCGCGGTGCCCGAAGCGGAAGTTCGGGCCCTCGATGACCAGCCGCGCGTGCAGCGCGTCCACCAGCACCTGCCGGACGAAGGTCTCCGGGGACTCCTGGGAGAACTCCGCGGTGAACGGCAGCACCAGCACCGCGTCCACGCCGAGGTCCTCGATCAGCTCCGCGCGGCGCGCGTGCGGGGCCAGCAGCGGCGGGTGGCTGCCCGGGCGGACGACCTCGCTGGGGTGCGGGTCGAAGGTGACGACGACCGAGCGGGCGCCGAGGTCCCGGGCGCGCTCCACGGCCCGGTCGATGATCAGCTGGTGTCCGCGGTGCACCCCGTCGAACGAGCCGATGGTGACGACGCTGCGTCCCCAGTCACCGGGGATCTCCTCCAGGCCACGCCAGCGCTGCACCCTGACCGCTCCTTGTTCCGTACGGCGCGTACCTTCTGTACGCTCAAACGCTCAAAACCCGAACCCCTATAGCGTGCCATGCGCCCGGCTCTGCTTCGGCACCGGAAGGCGAGTTGGACGCGGCACCGGGAGTCCGGCGCCGCCGCCGTCCGCCCGTTCGGCCTCGGCGGCGGCGTGCCGGGGGTCCCGGCCGGGCGCGACCAGCGCCCGCATCCGGGTCAGCAGCGGTCCGGCGGGGGCGTCCGGCTCCGACGGGTCCGCCGGCCAGTCGGCGAGCAGCCGGGCGAAGGCGGCCGAGCGGCCGGCACAGCGCACCAGCGCCGCGTCCGCCGAGGGCAGCGCCGCCGCCACCCGGGCCACCACGGCCCGTACCCGGCCCGGTTCCTCGGCCGCGCAGCCCTCGGCCAGCCGCTCCAGGACGGCGGTCAGCACCCCGGGGTCGGCCTCGGCGGCCAGCAGGGTGTCCAGCAGTTCCCGCCGCAGGCCGGGCGTCCGCCCCTCGCCCTTCACGGCGAGCACCTCGGCGAGCACCTCGGCGAACGGCCGACGGACCGCCGCCGACCGGGCCGCCAGCGCCGTGCCGAGCAGCAGCCGCAGCTCCAGCCGGACGGCCGGGGCGGGGTCCGCCCCCTCCCGGGCCAGTCGGCGGCCCAGGTAGTCGACGGCCACCGGGCCCGCCAGGGCCGGGCGCTCGCGCAGCAGCCGGCCGGCCAGCTCGGCCCCGCCCCGGGCGGCCACCGGGGTACGGGCGTCCGCCAGCACCCGCAGCGTCCCGGCGAGCGGCGCGTCCGGCCCGGCCAGCCGCGCCGCGAGGGCCGCCAGCACCGGCCCGGGGTCGCTCTCCAGGGCCGGGGCCAGCGCCGACGCGGTCAGGAAGCCGTCCCCGCCCCGCCGGTAGGCGTCCAGGGCGGCCGGCAGGTACGCGGCCCTGGTCCGCCCGTCCCGGACCAGCAGGCCCAGCGCGGCGCCGTGCAGCGCGGGCTCGTCCTCGCGGGCCAGCAGCCGCAGCGCGGCGAACCGCAGCAGCTCCAGGCCCGGCCCGTGCGCGTACGGGGCGACGCGCAGCGCGTGCACGGCGGCGGCCACGTGCCGTTCCGGGCGCGGGTCGTGGCTCCAGCGGTCCACGGCCCGGCACAGCGCGGAGGGCTCCTCGGCGGCGAGCACGGTCAGCAGCGCGTCGGCCCTGGGGTGGGCGGCGCCGGCCAGTGCCTCGGTCAGGTCGTCCAGGGCGAGCCGGCGGTGGGCGCGCAGCAGGTCGTGGGCGAGGTCGGCGACGGTGGTGCCGGGGCGGGCGGGCAGGCCCCGGGCGTCGTCGAACCAGGCGCAGAGCGGCGGGAGGGCGGTGCCCGGGTCGGCGCGCAGCCGTCCGGCGGTGGCGGTCAGGAACGGCTGCCCGGGCCCGTCCGCGCGGACCAGCCGGCGCAGCAGGTCCAGTTCGAGGTCCGGGGGGAGGCCGAGGCCGGTCCAGAACGCCGGGCCGAAGCGGCCGGCGCCGGCCGCCGGGAGGGCCTCGAACCCGCCCCCGGCGGCGGCCCGTCGGACGATCAGGTCGGCCAACTCCACCAGCAGGTCGCGGTGTTCGGCCGGATCCGGGGCGGCGGCCAGTGCGTCGGCCAGCAACCGGCCCGCCCACCAGCCGGGTTCGCTGCCGTCCGGGCGCAGGTCCAGGGCGCGCCGGAGCCGGTGCAGCCAGGGCTCCGGCGCGCCGACGCCCCCGGCGCCGGCCGTACGGCGCAGCGCCGCCGCCACCGGTCCGATCCGGTGCCGGGGCACGCTCGTGGCCGCCTCGGGCGGCGGGGTGTCCGCCGCCTCGCCGAGCAGCAGCCGCAGCGCCGCGTCCAGATCCAGGTGCAGGCCCTGCAGCCAGTCGGCGAACTCCCCGTGCGCGGGCCGGTAACCCGGCCCGGCCGGCACGAACAGGCCCTCCGCCAGCACCGCCCGCGCCCAGCCGCCCGCCACCGGGAACAGCTCTTCGAAGGCCTCCCGGGTCAGCCCGCCCCGGCCCTCCCCCAGCGTCCGCCGGGCCGCCTCGTGCACCCGGCCGGCCACCGCGGCCGCCAGCCGCCGCACCCGCCCCGGGGCCGGTCCCCGGGCGGGCACCGCGCCCCGCCGGTGCGCACCGGGGCGGCGGGTCCGCTCGGCCGTCACGATCCGCTCCGCCACCCGCAGGCAGCGCAGGTCCAGGTACGCCGAGAACAGCTCGCCGCGGTGCGGCGCCCCGCCCCGGAGGCCCTCCGCCCACAGCTCCCCGGCGAGGCGCAGCGCCAGCGGGTGCCGGGCGTCCCCCTCGGCCGGCCACCCCGGCGGCACGCCGTAGCGGCGCCGTACCCGCTCGGCGCAGACCCACTACGACACGGCCGTCCGTATCAAGGGGATCCTGCAGAAGTACAAGGACCTCCAGGACATCATCGCGATCCTCGGTATCGAC
>NZ_JBSGFD010000386.1:0-3457 GCF_053603215.1 Kitasatospora sp. NPDC004240
CTGGTCCTGACCTACGTCGTGCGCAGCGAGGCGCGGGTCGACGAGATCATGGCCGAGGCGCAGAAGGCCGGCGCGACCGTCCTCAAGCCCGCCGGTGCGCTGCCGTGGGGCGGGTACGGTGGCACCTTCGCCGACCCGGAGGGCTACATCTGGAGCCTCGGCTACAGCGCCCAGGGAGCCGACCAGCCCTACGCCGAGTAGCCGCGCCCCGGACACGGGAAGCGGAAACGGCAGCGGCAGCGGAAGCGGTGACCGGCGCCGGCCGTCACCCGCCGGCCGGCTCGATCGTCAGCCCGGAGGCGGCCACCAGCACCTCGCCTGCGCCCAGCCACAGGAGCCAGTGGTCGTACTCCTCCTCCTCTGGATCCCGCCGGTACATCGGGAAGGTCTCCAGTCGCAGCCCGTCGAAGTCGAAGCGGGTCTCCAGCGCGGGCGGGCGGATCAGCACGTCGGTGAGCGCCCTGCCCTCCAGCCGGGCGAGGGCCCCTTCGAGGCCCTGATCCTCCGATCCGGCGATCACACCCCGTCCACGGTCTCCAGCCGCCCCGTACACCACGATTACGCCCCACCGCAGGGATTCCCCGCCGGAAGCGACCCGGCCGACGAACGAGGCGCAGCAACGGCGACGGCACAGGCATCGGCCGCAGCGCCATGGGCACGCCGGCCCGTCCTCGCCCTGGCGGGATCCGCGCGTTCCCCCGCCCCGCATGGTGCGGCGGGCCCCGTCGGGCGTGCCGGAGGTGGCGCCGGCGCCGAACCGCCTTCGGTGGCGGCCCGGTTCGGCCACGGCTCCGGGCGCCGCCCGCGGGTGGGGCCTGCCGCCGAGGGGGCCGTGCGCGCTGTCCACCTCGGCCGAGGGAGTACTCGGCTCTGCGCGCCCCGCCCCTCATGGCCGTGACCAGCGGCAGGGGCCCCGCGGTCACGCTCCCGTGCGGGCCAGGTGTGCGGGGGTGGTGGAGTTGCGGCGGTGTCGGAGGTTGACGGCGGCGGCCCTGGCGACGGCCGCAGGGCTGAGGAAACGCCCGGGGCCGATCAGACGGGAGGCGAACAGGTGCATGTGACGGGCGAGGGAGGCGTCACGGGCGGCGGCGGAGAACATCAGCCGCTCCACAGGGTTGAAGGGGCGGGCGGTGGCGAAATCGGCCGCCAGGTACTGGTAGCCGCGCAACCGGCGCCGGTGGTGACGGGCATAGGCGGCCAGCGAGGCGTCGAGGTCGCCGTGGCCGGTGACGGCCGGGGCGGTGGTGTGGGCGAGCCACTGCGCGGACTGCAGGGCCCAACCGCACCCCACACCCCACAGGGGGTCGCCGGTCAGGGCGGCGTCACCGATGAGGGCGAGGCCCGGGGCGACGGGTTCGCGGCTGTGGAGAGGGTAGTCGACGGCGCCGATGATCTTCGAGACGCGTTCGGCGGAATCGATGGGCGGCGCCTGGGGCAGGGCGCGGACAAAGGCGTAGAAACTGCCCTCCAGATCCTCCCGGAAGGCGGGCAGGTGCTTCTTGTCCGGCAGGACCGCCAGAACCGTCACCCCGTCGTCGTTGGGGAACGCGTAGGCCATGTCGGGTTCGAGGAACCAGGTCTGACCGATGCCACCGTGCAGCGGGAGGTCGCGGAAGTGCGCGAGGTAGCCGAACCTGGCGTTCTCGTGGACGCGGGTGGGCTGGGCGGCGAGTTTGGCGACGGTGGAGTCCTTGCCGTCGGCGCCGACGACCAGGCGGGCCCGGATCTCGCGCTCGCCTTGCGGGGTGGAGGCGCGCACGCCCACCGTGCGCCCGCCCTCCCGGAGCAGTGCGACCACCCGGTGGGCGAGCAGGAGGTCCACACCCGGGGTCCGGGCCGCGTGGGACCTGATCAACGGGTCGAGGACGCTGCGGCGGACGTTGTAGCCGTACGGCAGATCGGGGCCGCCCGGCACCGGCCGCGGATGGATCCACCCCCAACGGGTGTACCAGCGGGCGTCGTTGCGTAGGGCCCCCGCCTCCTCAAGGGCGGCGACGAGGCCGAGTTCGCCCAGGACGGGGTAGGCGTTGGCGGTGATGGAGTGGGTGCACAGCACTTTGTAGGCGTCGGCGTCCGAGCGTCGTTCCAGCAGGGCGACGCGGGCGCCGCGTCGGGCGAGCAGGATCGCGGCGGCGCTGCCGGCGAGGCTGGCTCCGCCGATGACGACGTCGTAGTCGCCTCCCGCGCTGCGGGGTGTGGTCATGCGCTGGTGCTCCCTTCCGGGGTGGGGCGGCCGTTGGTGGGAGTGGTGCAGCGTCCAGTGCTGCCAGGAATGAGACTGGCTGTCAAGAGCGCGGCGGCGGGGCCGCGGCGGACGCCCATGGCGCCCGGCCGCCGGGCGGGGCCGGCCGCAGGCCCGGCCTGACACGGGAACAGGCCCCGGGTGTGACATCAGCCACACCCTTTCCGCCGGACACCGGCCACCCGCCGCCCCAGAACCCGGAAACCGTAGGTCAAAGCCGTAGTCCGACGCTCCCGGACGCACCCGGGGCCGCACGAAACGATCTAGCTGTCCGTACCGGATCGGCCCTAACCTGCCCGCCATGTCCCAGAACACGAACACCCCCGGCATCCCCGGGCAACCGGCCGCCCCGGCCGGCGAATCCGCCCGGATCCAGCGCCAGGTGCAGCAGCAGGCGGGCGTCGGGCCGGTCTACGGCGGCGGCGGCACCCTCTTCTCCGAGCCGGTCCTGGTGGTGAACCAGAAGGCCAAGCTGATCGAGCTGACCAACGAGTACGCGGTCTACGACCAGCAGGGCGGCACGCTGGGCTCGGTCACCCAGGTAGGCCAGAGCGGCCTGCGCAAACTCGTACGGCTTCTCTTCTCCATCGACCAGTACCTCACCCACAAACTGGAGATCCGCGACGCGCACGGCACCCCCGTACTCCTGCTGACCCGCCCGGCGAAGTTCATCAAGTCCCGGGTCATCGTGCGCCGCCCCGACGGCCAGGAGATCGGCCAGATCGTCCAGCAGAACGCCATCGGGAAGATCAACTTCGCGATCGAGGCCGGCGGACACAAGATCGGCGCCGTCAAGGCCGAGAACTGGCGCGCCTGGAACTTCTCCATCGTCGATGAGACCGACACCGAGATCGCCCGGATCACCAAGACCTGGGAAGGCCTCGCGAAGACCATGTTCACCACCGCCGACAACTACGTCCTGCAGATCCACCGCCCCCTCCCCGACCCACTCCTCAGCCTCGTCGTCGCCACCGCCCTGACCGTCGACACCGCACTCAAGCAGGACGCCCGCGGCCTCGGCTAACCCCACCCCCACCCCCAACCCCACCCCCGGCCGGACGCCCCAGCACCGCCAGGGCCCGCCCGGACGTCCACGAGCAGGCGCGGGCGGGCAGGTCCTGCGCGGCGCGGCGCCCGGACGAACCCCGCACGGCCCTCGCCGGCCGCCCGCCGCGGGCGGCCGGCCGCAGGACACCGGCGGCACCTTCCCGGGGC
>NZ_JBSGFD010000387.1:0-3392 GCF_053603215.1 Kitasatospora sp. NPDC004240
GGTCGCCGCGGCGGACGGCCCGGCCGAGGCGGTCCGGGCGGCGGCGGGCGCGGCACCGGGGGCGGTGGCATCGGGACCGGGCGCGCCGGGAGCACCGGACGCGTCCGGCGCACCGGATGTGCCGGACGGGTCGGACCTGCCGAACGGATCCGGGCCTGGGTCCCCGCAGCCGGCGATCCCGAGCAGCGACATCCCTGCCGCCATCAGCAGCAATCTCCGCGAAGTAATCTGATGATCTGACAGCATGATGCATGCGTCCCCCGTAGGGCACCGACCGTCCCGGCATCGCTCGAAAGAGTACGCATCACCACCCGGACGGCTCAGCGCCACCCACCCGCCGGACGGCGGACACCGCAGGCCACCCCGGACCGCTACGCTGACCCTCCCCAGTGTGATGATCTGCCTCCAGAGGACGTGGCCATGACGACGAGTCAGGACTTCTCCGACCAGCCCGAGAGCGACCCCGCCGAGCAGAGCCAGTGGGAGCGCTTCGGCGTCGACACCAGCGCCCCGCACTCCGCCCGGGTCTACGACTACTGGCTGGGCGGCAAGACCAACTTCGCGCCCGACCGCGCCATGGGGCAGGCCTTCGAGGAGGCGATCCCCAGCATCCGCGCGATGGCCAAGGAGAACCGCGCCTTCCAGGGCCGGGCCGTCCGCTTCCTCGCCCAGGAGCAGGGCATCCGCCAGTTCCTCGACCTCGGCACCGGCATCCCCACCTCCCCCAACACCCACGACATCGCCGAGGCCGTCAGCCCCGGCACCCGCGTGGTGTACGTCGACAACGACCCGATCGTGCTGGCCCACGCCCGCGCCCTGATGGTGAGCACCCCCGGCGCGCGCACCACCTACATCCATGCCGACCTGCGCAAGCCCGCCGAGCTGCTGGCCGACCCGGCGCTCACCTCCACCCTGAACCTCGACGAGCCGGTGGGCCTGCTGCTGATCGCCGTCCTGATGCTGGTCGCCGACCAGGACGACCCCTGGGGCAAGGTCGCCGAGCTGCGCGACGCGCTCCCCTCCGGCAGCTGCATCGCGCTCACCCACCCCACCCAGGACTTCGACCCGGAGACCGTGGCCAAGGTGACGGCCGCCGCGCAGCAGGGCGGGATGACCCTGGTACCGCGCTCCCGCGAGGAGGTCACCCGCTTCTTCGACGGCTGGGAGATCGTCGAGCCCGGCGTCTCCCCCGTGATGTCCTGGCGCCCCGACGGCGAGGCCCCGGCCGACCCGTACGCCGCCTACTACTGGGGCGCGGTCGCCCGCAAGCCCTGACAGCGGCCGGGGTGGCCGGGCCCGCACCGGCTGCCCCGGCCCCCGGCCCCCGGCCCCCGGCCCCCGACTACTTCAGCAGCCGCGACATCCGGCGGTCCGCCAGTGGCCGGCCGCCGGTCTGGCAGGTCGGGCAGTACTGCAGCGAGGAGTCGGCGAAGGACACCTCGCGCACGGTGTCCCCGCACACCGGGCAGGGCCGCCCGGTGCGGCCGTGCACCCGCAGGCCGCTCTTCTTCTCCGCCTTCAGCTCGCCCGCCGCGAGCCCGCGCGAGCGCTCCACCGCCTCCCGCAGGGTGGTGCCGAGCGCCTCGTGGAGCCGGGCGGTCTCCGCCGCGTCCAGGTCGGCGGCCAGCTTGTACGGGGACATCCGGGCCGCGTGCAGCACCTCGTCGGAGTAGGCGTTGCCCACGCCGGCCAGCACGGACTGGTCCCGCAGCACGCCCTTGATCCGCCGCCGCTCGCCCCGCAGCAGCGCGGCGAAGGCCTCCGCGGTGAAGGCCGGGTCCAGCGGGTCCGGGCCGAGCCGCGCGACCCCGGGCACCTCCGCCGGGTCGGCGACCACGTAGACCGCGAGGCCCTTCCTGGTGCCCGCCTCGGTCAGGTCGAAGCCGTCCGGTGCCGGGGCGCCCGCCGGGTCGGCCAGGTGCACCCGCAGGGCCAGCGGATTGCGTCCGCCCGGGCGGGGCGGCTCCTGCGGCAGCTCGTCCCGCCACCGCAGCCAGCCGGCCCGGGCCAGGTGGATCACCAGGTGCAGGCCCTGGACCTCGATGTCCAGGAACTTCCCGCGCCGGCCCACCGCGCCCACCGTCCGCCCCTCCAGCGCGGTGACCGGCGGGTCGTACGTCTTGAGCGCGCTGATCGCCACCGGCCGCACCCGGGCGATCGCCCGCCCGGTGAGCCGTTCGTCCAGGAAGGCACTGAGCGCTTCGACCTCGGGCAGCTCCGGCATGCGCCCAGTCTCGCGCAGCGGGCCGCGCGTTGCCCGTCCTCGGCGGCGGGGGCAGTCTGGAGGGGTCGACCGGTGGAGGCCCTCCCATGAGCACCCTTGAGGAACAGATCGACATCGACGCCCCGGTCCTGGCGGCCTGGGAGCAGCTGCACCGCGTCCACGACTACCCGCGCTTCGTCGACGGCGTGCGCGACGCCGCCCCGCACGGCCGCAACCTGGCCCACCTGCGGGCCGAGGTCCGCGGCGCCGAGCGGGACGTGGAGACCGAGATCACCGACCACGGCCGCGGCCGGGTGATGGCCTGGCGGACCCTGGACGGCCCGGAGCTGCGCGGGGCCTTCGCCCTGCTCCCGCTGGACGGCGGCCGCACCCGGGTGCAGATCCGCGTCGAGTACGACCCGCGGGAGGTGCACGAGGCCTTCGGCGGCCCGAACGGGTTCGCGCTGGCCGGTGCCATCGAGCGGACGGTCCGGGCGGACCTGGAGCACTTCCGCGAGCTGGTCGAGGAGCGGGTGGCGAAGGCCCGGGCCTGACGTCCGGCGGCCGCGGGTTCCCCCGGTGAGGATCTTCACAAACCGGGCCGGGGCCCGGTGGTTCGGATTTCAACCGTGGCAGACTCGGTACCCATGACCGATCACCCGGCCGGCCCGGCCACCAGGACGCTCCGCGCGGCGGTACTCGCCGCGCTGGTCGTGCTGCTCGCGGGGCTGGGCCAGGTGCTGGTGACCGGGCGGCCGCTGCCGCTCGGCACGCTCGCCGTCGGCTTCGGCGCGGTCCTCGCGGTGGCCCTGCCGCTGACCGGCGCCGAGCGCGGCTTCGCCCGGGTCGCGGCGCTGTTCCTGCCGCTGGAGCTGGGCCTGAGCGCCCTGTTCGACCTGGCCCAGACGACCTGTCCGACCCTGCCGCCCGGCGCCGGCCACGGCTTCGAGCCGCTGCTGTGCGGTGGCGGCTCGCTCGGCGGGTTCCTGCTCGGCCACGGGGTCGCCGCGCCGCTGGGCGTGCTGCTGCTCCTGGCCGTGCACGCGGCGATCGCGCTGGCCGCCGCCTTCGGGTTCTGCCGCGCCGACGCCGCGCTGACCGGCCTCGCCCGCGCCACCGGCACCCTGCACGCGTTCGCGCGGCGCTTCCTGCCGGCCGCGGCCCGCCGGCTGCGGCTGCTCACCGCCCC
>NZ_JBSGFD010000388.1:0-3350 GCF_053603215.1 Kitasatospora sp. NPDC004240
GACCGGGGATCCGGTCCCGCCCTTCGGCGTCACTGCGGAGGTCGGCGTCTCAGCCGCGCTGGATGCCGGTGGTGTCGGCCAGCACGCCCTGGGTGCCGTCACCGAGCTGGGCGACCAGCGCGGCACCGCGCTGCTCGACCGCCAGGTACCAGGTGCCGGGGACGAGCTCGCCCACCGGACCGCCGGCCGGGTTGTCCTTCGGGGCCAGCTGACGCGGCGCCGGGACGGCGAACCAGAACGGCGCGAAGTCGCCGGCCGGGGTCGTGGCGGCCTGGGCGGGCGCCGGGGCCTGATGGGCGGCGTCCTGCGGCTGGCCGGGCGCCGGGTAGCCGTAGCCACCGGGCTGCGGCTGGGCGCCGAACGGAGGCTGCGGCTGGCCGCCCTGCTGCGGGTAGCCGTACTGGCCGCCGGGCTGGCCCGGGGCCGGGTAACCGCCCGGGTAGCCGCCCTGCGGGCCGGCCGGCTTGTCGGAGATCAGCGGCGCCTGGAGCGCCGGGACCACCGGGGTACCGGCCGCGGCACCCGCGAGCAGCAGCAGTGAGACGGCCGCCATCCAGGCGCCGAAGCCGTGGCCGTACGCCTTGCTGTCCGGGCCGCCGCCGAGGGCCCACAGCGAGGCCCACAGCGCCGAGACGGCGAACGCGATGCCCCACTGGTCCAGCCGCAGGCCGAGCACCTGGCGGTTGGCGGCCGCGGGGCCCTGGAGACGCTGGATCAGGATCAGGACTGCGGCGATGATGCCGATCAGGAAGATCGACGGCAGGACCGGGAAGAGTTCCGTGTTCCAGGCGTTCTCCGAGTCCGTGGAGCAGCCGCTCGAGAAGCCCTTGGGCGCTCCGACGCAGGGGTCGAAGGTCCAGTACGGCAGGAAGGAGGCGATGAACAGCAGGATGGCCGCACCTGCGACGGCGGCGTCTCCCCTGGTGAGAGCGCGCAGATTCACTAACGTTCCCCTCGTTGGTGTGTCGTGGTCGGCGGTTTCTGCGGTCGGCTGACCGGCCGGAAAACTCCCGAACGGAGCAAGAGCCTAGGGCCAAGCCCCCCGCGGGTGCACAGCGGGTTCCGGAATGGGGCGAACTCGTTGCAAAGCGCGCGGCCCGGAACGACCCGTCCCACCCGGGTCCTGGCTGCCCGTCACCGTGGCCTGGTTCCCCGTCACCTCGGTGTGGTTCCCCCGGGCGCGGTCAGAAATGCCGTCAACGCGTCGGCGATCCCCTGGGCCGCCTGCTGACGCCACTGCGGGTCACTCATCCGCTTGGCGTCGGCGGAATTGCGCATGTTACCGCACTCGATGAACACCTTGGGGACGGCCGACAGATTGAGCCCGCCCAGATCCGAACGGGTGTCCAGTCCCTGGCTCGCCACGTAGTCGGCGTACGGCTCACCGGTCGCGGCGCGGAAGGAGTCCCGCAGCAGCAGGCCCAGGCGCTGCGAGGGGGCGACGATCGCCGAGTTGTCGGTCTTGCCCGGGACGGCCACCCGGGCGGGCATGATGACGTGGAATCCGCTGCCGGTCGCCGGCCCGCCGTCCCCGTGCACGGACACCGCGGCGTCGGCGTGCGCGGTGGCCCCGGCCCGGGCCCGCTCGTCGATGCACGGGCCCCACGGGCGGTCGCCGTCCTGGGTCAGCACCACGGTCGCGCCGCGGGCCGCCAGGATCGCCCGGGCGCGGCGCGCCACGTCCAGGCTGTAGGCGGCCTCGGTGTAGCCGGCGTTGGTGGAGGTCCCGGTGGCGTCGCACTCCTTGCGGGCGTTGCCGATGTCGACCTGACGGTTGATCTCGGCGGTGTGCGAGAAGTTGCCCGGGTTGTGACCGGGGTCGAGCAGCACGGTACGGCCGGTCAGCGGCGTGCCGGTGGTGCCGGCGGGCGTGGCTCCCGGCGAGGTGGCGGCCGGTGGGGTGGCCGGCGGTGGGGCGCCGGCCGGGGTGGACTCCGTCGGGGCGCCGGGGGCGCCGGGGGCGGACGGGAGGGCGGTGGCGGTGGCGGTGCCCGGTGCGGTGCCGGACGGAAGGGCGGTGGCGGTGGCCGCCGCGGGGTGGGCCGTCGCGGCGTCCCCGTGGCCGTGGTCGCGTCCGCCGACGGCCTGCCAGCCCAGCCAGCCGGCCAGGCAGAGCGGCACCAGTGCGCCGCCCACGGTGGTGGCGCGCATCAGCGCGGAACGGCGGGGGCGCTCCGGCGTCCCGCCGTGCGGGCCGGATACGCCGGATGTATCGGACGTATCGGATGGGCCGGACGGAGCGGAGGGGTCGGGCGGGCCGGAGGGGCCGGGGGTGGTGCGGGTCACGGGTGGTTCAGATCCTGTCCTGGGTGCGCGGGTTCAGCCCGTACGTCCCGGCCATCGCGTTCCACTTCGCGACGAAGTCCTTCTTCGCCGCGGTGGCCTGCGGGTTGAGTTCGTCGGCACGCTTCTTGTCGGCGGTGTTCGGGGCGGTGCCGGAGCAGCCCTTCTCGGCGACCGAGCGGGCCCACGCCGCGTACGCCCGGTCGATGTCGGCGGACAGCTGCCACGCGGACGTCAGCGACTGGACGGCCTCCGCGCCGCCCGGCACGTCGGCCACGCTGAGCTTGGCGAGGTCGGCGAGCAGCTGGTCACGCTGCTTGGCGCCGCTGTCGAAGACCTGCGCGGAGGCCTCGATGTCGGTCTTGGCCGGGCAGCTGTTGACCTTGGCGACCGCGTTGCCGATCGGGGCCTTGGCGCCCTCGCCACGGGTCAGCAGCTCGTCCAGGGCCTTCGCCTGGGTCTGGGCGCCCGGACCGGCCGCGCCGGCGCTCGGCGAGGCGCTCGCGCCGGCCGACGGCGTGTCGGTGGCGGAGGCGCTCGGCGTGCCGGACTGGCCGCCCGGCTGCTGGGGGGCGGGCTGCGGGTTGGCGGCGCCGCCGTTCGCGGGGACGGTCGGGGCGGGCGCGGCCTGGGCCGGCTCGGAGCCGTCGTCCTTGAGCGCGAACAGGATGCCCCCGCCGAGGGTCAGCACGAACAGCAGCGCGAAGCCGATCAGCAGCGGCGCCCGCCGGTTGCCGCCGGCGCGGTCCTCGTCCTCCGGCTGCCGGTACTGCTGGTGGTTCTCGTAGGAGGCGTAGTCGGGTGCGCCGTAGCCCGGCCCGCCGGCCGGCTGCTGCCCGTACGGCGGCGGGCCGCCCGGGCCGCCCGGGCCGCCCGGGAAGTCCTGCGGATGGCCGTCGTGGCCCGGGAACGGGTCGTGGGCGGGTGCGACGGGCGGCGGTCCGGCGGGCGGGCGCGGCCCGCCCTGGGCGGTGGCGTGGCCGGGGAAGCCCACCGGCGGCGCGGGCGGGGCGGCGGGCGGCGCGGCCCGGGGGAAGGCGGCGGCGGCGGGGACGGCGGAGGCGGCG
>NZ_JBSGFD010000389.1:0-3341 GCF_053603215.1 Kitasatospora sp. NPDC004240
ATGAGGACCGACCTCATGCCCCGCCACCGGTCTTGGCGCACCGGTCCTCCTCACCGGTCCGCCGACCGCCGGCCCGCCGGAGAACGGGCCGGCGGAGTACGGGTCGCCGGAGTACGGGTCGCCGGCTCAGCCGTCCACGGTGACGGCCCACTGCTGGAGCCGGCCGACGAGCTGGTCCCACAGGCCGGTGACCAGGAGCAGGCCGACCGCGACCAGGAGGCCGCCGCCGATCCGCATCACCCAGGCGTAGTGCCGCTTGACCCGGGCGAAGGCGCCGAGGGCGTGCCGGAAGGCCAGGGCGGCGAGGACGAACGGGAGTCCGAGGCCGAGGCAGTAGGCGGTCATCAGCAGGGCACCGCGGCCCGCGCTGGCCTGGTTCCAGGCGAGGGCCTGGACGGCGCCGAGGGTGGGGCCGATGCAGGGGGTCCAGCCGAGGCCGAAGACGAAGCCGAGCAGGGGCGCGCCGGCCAGTCCGACGGCGGGCCTGCGGTGGGTGCGCAGTTCCCGCTGGGTGAGGCCGGGCAGGACGCCGAGGAAGGCCAGGCCCATGGCGACGGTGAACAGGCCGAGCACGGTGGTGATGGTCTCGCGGTAGTCCTGGAGGGTGTTGCCGAAGTACCCGAACAGGGCTCCGCCGGAGACGAAGACCGCGCTGAAGCCGAGCACGAACAACAGCGATCCGGCGAGCATCCGGCCGCGCCGGCCGGCGGTGGCGTCGGCGAGGTCGGCGGCGGAGAACCCGGTGACGTAGCTGAGGTAGCCGGGCACCAGGGGCAGGACGCAGGGCGAGAAGAAGGAGATCAGGCCGCCCGCGACGGCCACCGGGACGGCGAGCAGCAGGGTCCCGTGGGCGAGGGTGGCTCCGGGGTCCAGGGCCAGCGGGACCGGCGAGGTGGTCGGGGTCATGGGGTGGCGGCCTCCGCGGTGACCGGGTCGAGGACGGCCCGCAGCTGTTCGGGGGTCACCGGCGCGCAGACCGCGGCGGCGATCCGGCCCGCGCGGTCGACGACCAGGGTGGCGGGCAGCGCCTGGACGTTGACGGTCTGCGGCGGGAGGGTGCGGACCAGGGCGCCCTTCGGGTCGTACAGGCTGGGGTAGGTGAGGCCGTGGTCGCGGACGAAGGCACGGGCGGGGCCGGGCTGCGGGTCCCTGGTGTCGATGCCGAGGAAGCGCACGCCCTGCCCCTCGGTCTCGGTGTGGACGCGCTGGAGGCCGTCGGCCTCGGCGCGGCAGGGGCCGCACCAGGAGCCCCAGACGTTGAGCACCACGACGTGGCCGCGGAGGGCGGCGAGGCTCCGCGGGGTGCCGTCCAGGTCCTCGCCGGCGAGATCGGGGGCGGGGCGGCGTTCGGCGGCCGCGAAGGTGAGGACGGGTGCGCCGCCGGCGGGCGCCGCCGCCGAGCCCTGCTGGAGGGCGTCGGCGGCGGCGCAGCCGGTGGCGGGCAGCAGCGCCGCGGCGAGCAGGGCGGCCGTGGCGAGGGCGGCCCGGGGGCGGGGAGGCACGGGGTTCACCTCGGGGTGGCGGTCGGGGCGGAGCCGGTCGGAGCGGCGGCGGGCCCGGTGGGGGTGATGGTCAGCGGGACGGGGTGGTCGGCGACGGGCAGCAGGCAGCCCGCGGTCTCGCTGCAGGCGGCGTAGCCGATGTGGACGGTGGCCGGCCCGGTGCCGGAGGCGCGGACCGGGAGGGTGGCGGTGACGGGTCCGTCGGGGTAGACGGGGACCGTCCCGGTGACGCCCTCCAGGGCGAGTTGCCGGACGGGGGCGGTGACGGCGAGCGGGGCGGTGGTGCCGAGGGCGCCGTCGGTGCGGGCCGTGGTGGGCCGGCCGACCCCGTCCACGCCGTCCGGGGGGAGGTCCGTGGCGTAGAGGTGGAAGCCGGATTCCCCGGGGGCGAAGGAGAGTTCGAGGGTTCCGGCACCGTCGTGCCAGTCCTGCAGGGCGACGGTGACGGTGACGCCGTTCTCCTCGAAGCGGCCGAGGAGGGTGGCGGCCACCGCCCGCTCGCCGTCGGTGCCGTCGGCCGAGCAGCCGGCGGCGGGGAGGGCGAGCAGGACGGCGAGCAGGGCCGCGGCGGGGCGGCGGCCGGGCCTCACGGGGCCCACTTCTTGAGGAAGGTGGTGAAGCCGCCGGTGGTGAGGGAGGGCGAGCCGGCGGTGTTGGTGTCGGTGCGGACGGTGCCGTCGGGAGCGACCACGATCAGCACGGGCATCTTGTAACTGCCCTGGGAGTCGTACTTCTTGAGGAGGTTGAAGTTGGCGGTGCTGTGGCTGCCGATGTCGACCTGGACCAGGTGGTACGAGGCGTTGAGGAGGCTCTGCACCTGGCTGTCCCCGAGGGTCCTGTCGAGGGCCTTGCAGTTGCCGCACCAGGTGGCGCCGAAGTCGAGCAGGACGTTCTTTCCGTCGGCCTTGGCCTGCCGGAGGGCGGCCTCCACGGCCGCGGGCGAGTCGGCGGTGGCGGAGTAGCCGATGGCGATCGGCCCGCCACCGCCGGCGGCGGGCTTGGCCGGGGCGGCGGCGGTGGCCTTGGCGGAGGCCGTGGCGGTGGCCGACGGGCGGGCGGTGGAGGCACTGGGCGCCGGGGCCGGGGTGGCGGCGGGGGCGGAGGTCTGCGGCGGAGCGGTGACGACGTTGACCGGCTCGGGCAGTGCGGCGTCGTCGGCCGCCGCGGGGGCGGAGGTCGCGGAGGTGGCGGGCGCGGGAGCGGCGCCGGTTCCGGAGCCGGCCGGGCCGCAGGCGGTGAGGGCGGCCGCGGCGGTGACGAGGGTGAGGGCGAGGGCTGGACGGCGCAAGGGGGTTCCTCGGGTTCGGGTTCGGGTTCGGGTTCGGGGGGAGGGTGCGGCCGGAGGGCCCGGCGGCGGGTCGGTCAGTCGGAGAAGTCCTGGGTGAGCCAGACCGTGCCGGCGGGGTCGCGGTACACGGCGATGCCGATGTGGGTGAAGTTCCGGCTGAGCAGGTTGCGACGGTGGCCGTCCTCTGGCGGCTTCTCGTCGAGCATGCTCTGCGTCAGGCGGACGGCCTGGGCGGCGATGTCGGCGGTGGCGGTGGAGACCGGTCCGCCGCGGCCGATGTTCTCGCCGGCCGCGCCCCAGTGGACGCCCTGGGCGCTCTCCCGCTGGCCGACGGTGGGTTCGCCGGGGCACTGGTGGGCCAGGCCGCAGCCGCCGCTCATCACCGCGTTGTGCCCGGCGGCGGCCGCGGTGAGCCCGTCGGTCAGGGTGTACGGCGGGAGGCCCTGGGCGGCCCGGGCGTCGTTGATCAGGGCGAGGACCTGCTCGACCTCGTCACCGCCGCCCGGCGCACCCGCCGCCGTACCCCCGGTCCGGGCGGCGGGGGCCGCTGG
>NZ_JBSGFD010000390.1:0-3266 GCF_053603215.1 Kitasatospora sp. NPDC004240
GCAATCCCCTCTGTCCCACCCCGCCGCTCTTCCTATCTGGCCGGATCGGCCCGGCCGCCCCGCCCGAAGTGCCCGGGCGATCCGGCCGGCCCGGCCCAGACGCGGGCCGGCCGCGCCGAGGAAGGCCGGCAGCAGCGTCACCGACGCCAGCACCATGGTCAGGACGACGATCGAGACGGCAAGGCCGCCCACCGTCATGAACGGCACGTTCGCGACCGCCATGCCGAGGATCGACACGACGACGGTGCCGCCGGCGAAGACCACGGGCCGCCCCGCCGTGGCCACCGCTCGTCCGGCCGCCTCGTGCGGATCGAGCCCGCGCGCGAGGTACTCCCGGTGCCTGGCGAGTACGAACAGCGCGTAGTCGATGCCCACTCCGAGCCCGACCATGCTGCCCAGGACCGGTGCGAAGGTGGGGACGTCCGTCACCCCCGCCAGTACCGTCATCGTGGCGACCCCGACGGTCAGCCCGAAGAGCGCCATGCCGATCGGCAGCGCGGCGGCGACGAGCGAACCGAACGCCAGGAACAGGATCGTGGCCGCGGCGAGGAGGCCGATCAGCTCGCTCACGCCGCCGTCGGGGTCGGAGAACGCGTAGAAGAGGCTCCCGCCCATCTCGACGCGTAGGGGCAGTTCGGCGCGCAGCCGGTCACCGAGTTCGACGAGGGCGTCGAGGTCCTCGGCCGACAGCCGGCTCTGGTCGGGGTACTGCACCCGGACGACCGCGATCCGCCCGTCGGCCGAGACGAGGCTCCCGCGCACGGCGGTGTCCCCGCCCGCGTCGATTGCCCCCGCCGGGTCGCTCGTGCCGAGCACGTGGGGCAGCCGCTGCACCTCGGTCTGCAGCCGCGTGAGAGCGGTGCGCGCGCTGCCGTGGTCGAAGAACGTCGCACCGCCGTCGAGGGGAGTGACGACCACGTGGGCGGTCATCCCCTCCTGGCCGGTGCCGGCCCGTTCGATCAGTTGCGCGGCCCGCTGGGAGTCCAGTCCCGGAGCGGTCATCGAGTCCGCGGTCCGCCCGCCGATGGCGACGGCGGCGAGGACGGCGAGCGTGGCGGCGACCAGCCATGCCGCGATCACCCGCCAGGGATGGCGGGCGGCGCCTGTGCCCAGGCGCAACAGGGCTTTCGAGAGCATCGGGTCCTCCAACCACCTCGTCGGCCGTCCTTGTACGGCCGCCGATGCCGAGGATCGTCGCCACGGCGCTCCGCGGCATCGGCTCGCGGGCCGCGGATCCGTCGGCCCCGGGGCGGAGTGACGCCCCGTCCTTTCGGCCGATGCGCGGCGCGGCGCGGGCCCTAGGCTGAGTACGTGCTGCGAGACGACCTGCGAACCCTGTGGACCGAACCCCGGCCGCCCGACGCGCCCGCCCGGGTGTGGCGGGACTGGGCGCTGCTCGCCGCGGGACTGGGCGGTGTGGTGCTGGAGGCCACCCTGCGCGAGAATGTCGTGTGGCGGCCGGTGGCGGTGCTGTTCGCCGTATGGCTGTGCCTGCTGACCCTGTGGCGTCGGACCCGCCCGCTGGCGATGGTCACGCTGGCGTTCGGCTCGGTGATCCTGCTCCAGCTGGTCTCGCTGGTCGCCGCACCGCGCGAGCCCGTCGGCCTGGACACCAGCGTGGTCGTGATCGTGCTGGTGTACGCACTGCCCCGGTGGGGATCGGGACGCGAGATCGTGCTGGGCGGCGCGGTGATCCTCACGGCCTTCGCGCTGGCGGCCGTCGCGGACGAGACCCCGGCCGCCGAACAGGTCGGGGGTTTTGTCTTCCTGTGGATGCCCGGCGTGATCGGGGCTGCCGTGCGGTTCCGGGTGACCGCTCGCGAGCGGCAGCTGGAGCAGGTGCGCTCCCGCGAGCGTGAGCAGCTCGCCCGGGAACTGCACGACACGGTGGCCCACCACGTCTCGGCCATGGTGATCATCGCCCAGGCGGGCCGGGTGCTCGCGGACACCGACCCGTCCGCCGCCGTCGAGGCGCTGGAGGGGGTCGAGGAGGAAGGGGCGCGCACGCTGGAGGAGATGCGAGCCATGGTCGCCGCGCTGCGCGACCGCGGGGTCGGCGCCGAGCTGGCACCGCCTGGCGGCGTCGCGGATCTGGAGCGCCTGGTGCGCGCCCCGGGTGGTCGCCTCAGGGTCGACCTGGGGCTCGACGGCGAGCTGGACTCGCTGCCCCCGGCCGTGGACGCGGCCGTCTACCGCATCGTGCAGGAGTCGGTGACCAACGCGATGCGCCATGCGGTCGGCGCGACCGAGGTCGTCGTCCGGGTCACCGCGGAACGGCACACGGTACGGGTGAGCGTCCGGGACAACGGCCAGCGCACCGGCCGAGGTCGCGACGGATACGGACTTGCCGGACTGCGCGAGCGCGCGGCCCTGCTCGGCGGCGCACTGAGTGCCGGGCCGGGCGCCGACCAGGGCTGGCACGTCGAAGCCGAGCTGCCGAGAGCGAGGAGCGGGAGCCGTGGCCATTCGCGTCCTCGTCGCTGACGACCAGACGATCATCCGCACCGGGCTGCGGATCCTGCTGAACGCCCAGCCCGGCATCGAGGTGGTCGGCGAGGCCGCCGATGGACAGGAAGCGGTACGCCTGGCCCGCGAACTGCGCCCCGACGTCTGCCTGTTCGACATCCGCATGCCCGTACTCGACGGGCTCGAGGCCACCCGGCTGATCGCCGGCCCGGGGGTCGCCGACCCGCTGGCCGTGGTCGTCATCACCACGTTCGACCTCGACGAGTACGTCTACGGCTCACTGCGTGCCGGCGCCCGCGGATTCCTCCTCAAGGACACGGGACCGGACCTTCTGGCGCAGGCCGTACGGTCGGCGTCCGACGGTGAGGCGCTCATCGCGCCCAGCGTCACCGTCCGTCTGCTCCAGGCGTTCGCCGACCTGCCCGCCGGCCGGCCCGCGGCCCAGCCGGTCTCCCCCGTCACCGCCCGCGAGGAGCAGGTGCTCCTCGCCGTCGCCCGCGGGCTGACCAACACCGAGATCGCCGATGCGCTGCACATCAGCCTCAGTACGGTGAAGACGCATCTGGCCAGCCTGATGGCCAAACTCGGCGCCCGAAACCGGGTCGAGATCGCGATGTGGGCCTACGAAACGCGCCGTATCCTCCCCGGAACCTGAGCCGGGTGCCGGTCCATCCCTGATCTTGCGTGGGTATCCCCGGCTTCAGCCGGGGAAGGAAACGCATCCTCGGACCGGAGGCGCGCAGCGCCGGAGTTCGCTGCGCCTCTCGGTGACGGTCAGGTGGGCCGCTTCTGGCCTTCGA